>NZ_JBAHWD010000032.1:0-102852 GCF_037044575.1 Nonomuraea sp. LPB2021202275-12-8
ACGGCATGTGCGCCGACTACCCCGACGCGATCGTTATGGGCATCCGGCAGAGCGTCAAAGCTCGCGAAGCTCCCCTGGAGTCGATTCGGCTGCCGCTCCACGAGTACGCGCCGGAAGCCACCGTCCGACTGGACTTCCAATACCTGGCCAAGATGTTCACCGGAAGGCGCGAGGCGGCATGAGCAGGTTCACTATCGGCAGCTCTCTACCTCAATCAGGCTCCAGTGTTCTGGATGAGCTAATCAGCGACGTGCCCGCCCAACCTTCCCCACCCGGCATCAACAAATTTGTTGAAGCCTCCCCGGACGCCCTGCCGATCGCGCGGGTCCTGGGAGAGGGCAGAGAGCCGTCGCTGGAGGACTGTGAGCGGCAGATCGCGCACGTCACCAACCAGTGGCTGATCGGCACCAGCGAGGCGCTCACCTACATCCATGCCAACGAGCTGTGGAGGAAGGCCAAGGGCGTCATCTACGACTCATGGAAGGGCTATCTGCGGCACCGTCTCGACATGACCCCGCAGCGGGCCCACCAGCTTATGAAGGCCCGCCGGTCCGCGCTGGCGGTGGCGCCGGTCGCCAAGTGCGAGATCAAGGAAGGGCACACGCGTGTGCTCGAGAGGATCTACGAGGCGGTCGGGAAGACCGACATGCTGCCCGACGAGGCCGCCGCCGAGGCTGCGTGCAAGACGGTGTGGCAGACCGCCGCCAAGCAGACTGGCCGGCCATCCGCCGCAGCGCTGGAGCGCGTCGCGGTCCGCGAAGGCTACCTAGAATCCGCCTCTGAGCCGGAGCCTCCCGCGCTGCCGCCTGCGCCTTCGCCGGCGTGGCAGCGGATCGCGCCTGCACTGCAGGTGGTCCAGGACCTGGCGCCATGGAAGGACCTCGTGAAAGACGCCCCGGCAAAGGGGTTCGAGGCCGCTTACTACCTCATGAAGGCGGCCAACGAGATCGGCACCGACCTAGGCGAGGAGGGCCGGAAGCTCCTGCAGCAGGCCGTCCTGGACGGGAAACTGCCGGAGAAGCTCGACCTCTAACTCGGCCAACACGAAGGGCGCGTGCTGCACGGCACGCGCCCTCGGCATGTCAGGCGGGGGTCAGCCCATGAGGCCATTCGCCGTCGACCAGAACGTCCGTTGCTCGGGGGCGGGCGTGTGGTCCTGAACATCCAGCTCGAGCGGCACGTACGCCGCGAGCACCGCGTCTTCCTCGAGTAGCTCCGCGAGCTGGTCCGGGTCGACCTTCTCCGGAATCTCCGGCGCCGCCCCGCCCATCTGAAGCGGCCCGGCCAGTAGCAGGAGCCGCTCCCGACCGCGCAGGGCCTGGCTCCACGCCTCGGGGGCGTCGAGCGCCCCCACATACAGATGATGCGGCTCGCGCCCCTCCTCCGGAGGGGTCATCCGGACTGCCACCCACTGCGGCGCGAGCGACGACGGGTAGCCCTCGACGACGCGCACTGACCAACCCGGCCCGGCTTGGGCGTTCGCCATCAGGTCGTTGAACCTGGCCGGCCGCCACACAGACAGTTCTAGCTCGGTCAGCCACGATCCCTCGCCTTGTCCGCGGTCGTCGGTCACTGCGACGGTGACCAGCAGGGCGGGTTCGGTGCCCGAGTGGGGGTCGTCGGGGTCCTTCGGCTCGAAGTCCAGCACCTCGGGCACCCAGACCGGCTGGACGCTGATGGCGATCTCAGCTTCGACCTCCGGCCGGGCGCTCGCGGGCAGCGCGACGGCCCGTGGCCCGCGGGGAATGTCCACCGGCTGGGCCTGGACGAGCTTGGACGGCTGGCAGCGGGCATGGTGCCGTTTGGAGGCGATCTGGCCAGTGACCGGGCTGAGGTCCGGGTCGTAGGCGGCGACGACGAGCTGCATGCTGGTGTCCTCGGTGCGGGCGTCGCCGTCCTCGCCGCACCACTCGCACTCGTAGGTGGGCGTGCGGTTGGCCAGCCACGCCCGCATGTCCTCCACCTGGTCCAGGGGGAGTCCGCGCCAGCCCTCGCCGCGCATGTACGCCTGGACGTCGTCGGATAGGACGTAGCGGAGGTCATGGTCGAGGCGCTGCCACGCGCTGCGGATGTAAGAGAGGGCGTCCTGGTATGGCTCGCCCGTCTGCTGCTGGCGGCGGCGGGCGGCCTTCTGCTCGTCGCGATCGTTCCTGGTCATGTTCTCGTCCGGTCCGGCGGCGGCTCTGCCCACGCGCTGGCCCCGCCTGGTCGAGATACACGCACGCGTCCGCGTCGATCGCCAGAATGAGGGGGAACCACACCGCTCGTCTTCTTCGTCGCTACCCCGGTAGATGCCGTCCCTGCGTGGGCGGGACGACTCGGGATCCCCGCCGTGCGGGGGCTGGAGCGTCAGCAGTGCGACGATACACCGGGCGGCGGTAAAAAGCAGCGGCCCCGCCGAAGTCCGGCGGGGCCGCGGCTCCTGTCGCGTCAGGCCTTGCGGTCCTTCTCCGGGTTGGTACCCGCAGGGAAGTGGGCGGGATCTCCCTGCCGGTGCTCCCTGGCTCCTCTCCACAGAGCGATCGCCATGTCGCTCGGCGGCTCGCCGTTGACGGCGACATACCGTTTGCGCAGCGCGCCGAGCTGGCCTGCGTCGAATAGCTCGCCGCACTCAGGATCTGCGTAAAAGCGGTCGCCCGATACGACGCCGTGGCTGGCGCGCATCTGCGGGTGGAGGATCTCGAACTCCCTGACGGGGAAGTACATCGAAGCGCCCGTTCCCGCGCAGAAGTCGCAGAGAGGCAGGTCGCTCGAGAAGCCGACGTTGAGAACCTGCTCGCCTCCGGCCAGGCCCGCGAATCGGCGAGTATCGAACAGGTTTGGTCGGTCACCATCCGGCCGGTCGCTCATGCTGGGTTGCCCTTCTCGGCGGCTGCGCTACTCGTCGGGAGAGTCGTCGATCTGCCGGATATGCAGCGGCTCGTCGAACTGGTGGGAGGCGGTCTCCCACTTGGCCGGATCGAAGGTGAGAATCGGGAGGACGCCCACGTCAGCGATCGCCGCGACCTGCGCATCGTGGACGTCGAGGCCGGTCTTGGCCATCACGCCGGCGAGGGCGAGGGCCTGGTCCGCGCCGGCGATCGGCGCGATCTCGACTCGGTCGAACAGCTCCAGGCCGCCGAGCAAGTCGTCGGCCTCGGCACTGCTCGCGTCGAGGGACGCGGCGGTCAGGGCCAGGACCGGCATGACCATGGGCTGCCCCTCGGAGTCCCAGCGCTGGACGAGTCGGATCAGGTCGGCGTCACCGCGGGCGATCTCGATCAGCACGGAGACGTCGAACAGGTAGGGGGTTCGGGGGGTGCGGGAGGTCACTGGCCCTGGCGCTCCACCGAAGCCATCATGCGCTCTACGCGGGCCTCGTCCGCGTGAGCGGCCTTGGCCATCAGGAGGGCCATGCGGTGGCGTTCCCTGGCGAGACGTTCGCGTACGGCCTCGGTGACGTAGGCGGCCACCGTGGCGTCGTCGACGTTGGCTCCGAGGCGGCGGCGTACGGACGTGACGACTTCCGGGTCGACTGCGACTCCGGCCTGTTCCTGGGGCGGCTGGCTGCTCATGGCCTCATGGTAATGCCCAACCAAGATCATTTAGAGTGGGCGATGTGCTGGGCGCGAACCGGCTCCCGCAGGCCGCGCCCAGCCTCGACCGTCAGGTGGCGGCGACCCTTCGGGCGGCCTTCGCCACCGCCTTGTCCTGGAGCCGCTCCTCCTCGGCGCGGGCCTCCAACGACCGCCGGTAGCGAGCCAGGTGCGTCTTGGCGATGACGGACCGGCTCGGGGTCCGCAGGATGACCCCCTCCGCCTCGCCTGGGGCGCCGTTCACAGCCACCCGGGTCGTGCTGTGCCAGACCAGCATGTCCGTCATGTACTCCACCGTGACCGGCAGCTTGCTGGAGTCGATTGTGGTCAGGTGCGGCACCCGAGGGATCAGCGTCGCCTGCGAGACCTCGTCGACCACGTCGGAGGGCATGAAGTTCTGACCGCCTTGGTCCCGCCATGACGCGATCCGCTCGATGTCCCAGTCCAGGTGGACAGGGTCGAGCACAGCAACGTCGAACAGCCGATAGCTGGCTTCGCTGCCGTCGCCGTAGGACTCCCAGCCCTTCACCGAGTGGGCACGGCCGTACACCTCCATGTGCAGGGTGATGACCGGCGGCCAGGCCGGTCGATCGAGGCTGATGGCGTCGACGACCCGGTCATAGCTGATCAGGTCGGCAACAGCACCCAGCTTCTCCACGACTCCGCCTTCCGGGTTGAAGACGACGTCGCCGGACGCGTGGAGGACGTCTTCCCGGCTGCCGATGAGGTACCAGCCAGGCCCGAGGATGAGGCGGGCGTTCCAGCCGTTGACCTTCTCCTCCAGCCGAACCGGGGTGCCGGGCGGGAACGGGGTGCGCACCTCGTCGAACAGGCGGCCCCGGCCGGCCTCGGCGTGGTACGTGGGGATGCTCGGATACTTCGTAGCCGAGTTCAGCTTGCGCAGCAGCTCGGGAATGCGCAGATCTTCAGGGGTCACGTCGTGCCTTTCATGAGGGACGGCGGCGGCCGGTCGACCGCCGCCGAGGGGGTCAGTTGTGGCGGGTGGCCGTGCGCTCCTCGTCGCTGAAGGCGTACTTGCCTGAGCGGGTACCGCGCGAGACCATCGCGCCGGCAGCGCCGAGCGCCTCCTCGCTGCGGTCATGGTCGTAGACGACGACCGTGTCGGCGCGGATGCCCATGCCTCCGGCGACGTCGAAGGCGTCGAGGTGAGCGCTGAGGTAGAGGAAGATCCAGCCGACCTTCTCCTGCTCGGTGACGAGCCTCTTGATGTCCGCGCCGCTGTATTCGCGGGAGACGTTCTCATGCCCATCCGTGAGGATGACCACGATCACCTCGCTCGGCCGGTAAACGGCGGGCATCGCAGCGAGCTTGGCGTGGGCGGTGGCGATGGTGCGTCCGACAGCGTCAAGCAGCGCGGTGGCACCGCGCGGCTGGAGCGTGAAGTCCGGCACGTCGGCCAGGGGCGTGTCGGCGTAAACGGTCTCGTAGCGGTCGTCGAACGTGTGCAGGCTCACCAGGGTGCGGCCAGGGTTGGCGCGCTGCTGGTCGAGGAAGGCGCGCAGGCCGCCTTCGGTGTCGGCCTTGATCTTGTTCATGGAGCCGGAGCGGTCGAGGACGACCTCGATCAGGCGCAGCGTGTTGTCGCTCATGATGTGTGCTTTCTGTGAGGGATGCGGCGGCCGGTCGACCGCCGCCGTGGTTGGGGGGTCGGCGGCTGTGGCTAGTCGCCGTAGGCGCAGTGCAGCCACACGGGCCGCTCCTGGGTGGGGGTGACGCCGAGCTTGGCGAGCGCGTCCGCGAGCTTGGTGTCCAAGTCGTGCTGGACCACCTGCTTGGCCAGCTCGGCGAAGTCGAGGGGCCTGGCGTCGTCGTCCCAGTCGACCTTGAGGACGTATGCGGTGAGCAGGTAGTCCGGCTCGCCGTCCCAGCCGTACCGCTCGAACCACACTCCAAGGTGCTCTTTCAGCAGCGTCTCGTGGTCCGGCCCCTCCGAGACCTTCACACCCGCGGCGGCCAGGAGGTGGAGCTCGGCCTGTTCGATGGGGCCGTCGTCATCGTTGTCCGGGTCGTACCAGGCGACGCCGGGCAGGTCACCGAACTTGCTGGCCTCCTTGAGCTTCTCCGTGCCGTGGGCGCCGAGGTCGTAGCCGAAGGCGAAGATCGCTTTCGGATCCATGAGCAGTCCTTTCGAGGAGGACGGCGGCGGCCGGTCGGCCGCCGCCGTGGTGAATGGGTCAGGCGGCCGGGATGAAGGCCGGCACAGGCACCGGCACGCGCACGGTCCCGGCCTCGAAGCGACGGCGCAGCTCGGCCAGCGTCAGGGGCCGTCTCTCGCCCTTCACGGTCTCGCGGAGGATCGACACGTCCTTGCCGAACTCTTCGCGGAACCGCTGCTCCTCGGCCTCGGCGTAGGCGTACCGGTCGGGAAACGCCTGGAGGGTGAGGAGCCACTGCCTCTGCCCGGCGCGGACACAGAGGCCCGAGCAGTTGTTATGCGGGTAGCCGATCTCGTACAGGAGGGGCACGGTGATGCCCAGCTTCCGGCACTCGTCCAACATGTCGTCCTTGGTCCAGTACGGCTCGTCGCACATCGGGAACTCGACTTGCCAGCCGTCCCAGCCGTGCACGACGCCGGGCAGGCGCCGCTGTTCCTCGGCATCGATCCCGACGTACACCGTGGTGGTAGCCGGGTCGCAGTTGGCCTCCAACCAGCTCCTGCAGGGGATCTGCTTGAGCCGTTTGCTGCATGGCGCGAGCCTGCTGTTGCCCAGGAAGTGTTCGTCAAAGAACACCTCGAAGGGCGTCCGACCGTCCTTCACGACGACCAGCTCCACGTCGAGGTGGACGCGGGCGGCGGTCAGGAAGTCGTACAAAGTCGGGTCCTCGACCCGAGTGTCGGCGAACAGCAGCAGCACGTTGGCGGTGCCGTGCTGGGCGATGACTCGCTTCGCCGCCCAGAAGGATCCGATGCCGCCGGACATCTGGATCACGTGCTTGTCGTCGGCCACGGTCACCTCTTCCGCAGCGCGGCCGTGGCGGCGCGTCCGATGGCCTGCGCGGTGGCGGCGGGATCGTCCAGTTGGTGCACCTGCACCCCGTTCAGCGGCAAGTCGTACTCGCTGGTGGTCAGCCACAGCACCGCGCAGCCGGAGGCGCGGAGCCGGTCGACGGCCTGTTGCGCGTCGTGGCGGGGCGGGCCTGCGAAGTGTCCGTCCGAGATGATCACCAGCAGGCGTGCAGCCCCGGGGCGTGACAGGCCCAGCGCGCCGTCCAGGGCGTCGATGGCGAGATCGATGGCCTCCCAGTTGTCCCGTGCTTCGAACTCGGTGACCTCCCGGGGGACGGTGCCGGGGCGGGTGATCGGCCGGACGTGGTGGCCGAAGATCACGGTGGCAGTGTCGGCAGGCACGGTCGTGTGCGTGGCGGCGTGCGCGAGGATCCAGGCCGCCGAGGCGACGGGCCTGGCGACGCTGGCCATCGAGCCGGACACGTCGCAGGCAATGCCCAACCGCAGTGGCGGGGCCGGCACCTCGGTTCGGGTGATGCGGGTGAACGGCTCGGCGGTGGGCAGGGCCCCGGCCGCCTTCTGGGCCCTGGCGGTCAGGAGCCCGCGCATCCGCAGCCGCCCAGGTGGCAGCACCGAAGCCGTCTTGGTCGCCACTCGCTCGCGCACCCCGGCGGTGCTGAGCGCCCGCGCGAGGGTACGGGCGGCCACGCGCTCGGCGTCCGTGGGCTGCCGCGTACCAGCGGTCGCGGTCCGCCCCTCTCGGGAATGGCGGCTCCCAAATACCCTGCGGGCTGCCTTGGCGGCGTCTTCGGCGGCCTTCTCAGCAGCCGCCTTGGCCAGTTCCGCAGCCTCGGCCGGGTCAAGAGGAACCTTCTCCGACGCGACCCCTGCCGCAACCTTGCCCAGCGCGGCGGTGATCGACTCGGCCAGCGGCGACCGCTCCGGAGGAGCGGCCGAGGGATCCGAGGGCGCGGCCGATCCAGATGGCTCCCTGCCGGAAGCGTCGGGGTCGGTGCCGACGATCTCGCACCACCTGTGGCCGAGCTTGATCATGGCTTCGGCGTCGTCATCAGCAACGGCGAGCGCTTCACGCCACACCGCGCGCAGCTCGCGCAGCTTGTCGGCTCCGAGGACAGCCGTCACAGCGGCGGCGACGGGGGCGGTTTCGGCTCGGGTGAGGAGTCCGCCGTCAGTACGGCCCAGCAGCAGCGCGGCGATCTGCGCGGCGTCGCGGGCGGTCATCTTGGGGCCGTGCTCGGGATCGTCGGCGCGGGTCTCGTCCAGGATCAGGCCCGTGGCCGAGGCGCGCAGCCAGTGCCGGTCGTCAGAGCGGCGGCGGATCTGCGCTGCCTCGATCCGAGGTTCTTCCAGCAGCAGCGCGGCCTGCACCGCACCGGGCGGCGCACCAGGCGGAGGGTCCCACATGGTGTGGTGAGCGTGCGCGCATTCGTGGACGAGTAGCCCCCAGACAGTGGCGTACCGTGCCCGGTCGCTGATCTTGTGAGGGGCTGCCGTAGCGGGATCAACACCGCCCAGGTGAGTGCCGTCGACCTCGATGGTGGCGCGTGCGGGCAAGAAGCACGCAGGGGCCCCGTGCCCGGCTCCAGGAGCGATGGCGACCATCAGGTCGTCCCGGTCCGCGATGACCGGCACCTCGCCGGTCATCGCGGCCGAGAGCGCAAGCCATCCGGGAGCCATGGGAAACACCGCGGTGGCCGACTTCGCGGGATCGGCGATCAGATGCGCGCTCATCACGTGGCCCTTCTGGACGGTGAGACGCGAGAGCCGAGGGCGAGGGGTGTGACCGGCTTGCCGAAGACGTTGCGCACAGCGGTCTCGACGGTGGCGCGCTCATCCTCGGGGGCAGTGCCGACCAGGTTGGCGGCGGCGGCGTCCAGCCCGAGCACATCAGCGATCTTCTGGAAGGCGAGCAGCTCGCGCAGTTGGGGTGCCCATCCGACCTCGCCTTTCTCCACGCGGGTGGCGAGATTTTTGGCGACTCGCACGGCACGGCCGTCGACCTTGAGCTGGACGGCCAGGTCATAGTCGCTAGTCACCTTGATCTGGATGGAGAACCTCGAGGCGAGCGCGTCGGACAGGACGGCACCGTGCACGCCGGGGTTGTGTCCGGCGAGGACATAGAAGCCTGGAGCTGCATGGACGATCTCGCCAGCGTTGGCCTTGATGGTGATCTGGCGTCGACCGTCCATGGCCGGATAGACCGCCGCCAGCACGGTCGGAGGGATGAGGGTGGCGTCGTCGAGGAACAGCACCTTGCCCTCGCGCATCGCGATGGGCAGCGGGCCGTGGATGAACACCGGGTTGCCGTCAGCACTCAGGGTGTATTCGCCCACCAGGTCGGCCACGGTGGTGTCGCCGTCGCCTTGGACGGTGATCAGATCGCTGCCGAAGGCGGCTTCGCCAAGGCTGGTCTTGCCGGTGCCTGGAGGGCCGTGAAACAGAGCTGCGACACCAGCCTCGCGCAGCTTGCGCAGGGCGGTCACATCCGACATCCCTGACAACGAGCGCGGGTGATACTCCTGCCCGTTGGGGCGGAGCACCGGACCGGACACCGCACCCACAGGCGGGGCCGCAGGTGAGGGGTCGGGAGATGGAGTCGGCCTGGGCCGAGGAGGGCGGGGTGGTGCAGCTACTGGCGGCGGCGGGGCGCTGGAAGCGGCGGCGGTAGTGGTTGCGGTCGCCCGGTAGCGGATGGGGGAGGTCGAGCTTTTCTCGGCCTCGCCTCGGCCGGCCAGCACCTGCAGGGCATTCGCGACAGCGCCAGAGGATCGGCCCAGTTCCTTCGCGATGGCACTTGGGGTGAGGTCGGTGGGTTCCTTGTCGGCGAGCACTCGCGCCACCTGACTGCGCAGCTCGCCGCTGCGGAGTCTGCCTGACGTGGTCGTCATGCGGTGTCCTTTCGGGGGGGTGCCGCCTGGGTAAGTGTAGGCACTTACCCAAACGGCAAAGGGGTGGGGATCAGGCAGTGCGGCTGGTCGCGCGGCGAGCCTTGCCCTTCGGCGCGGCCTTGGCCTTGTTCGGGGCGGCCGTGTCCGGCACGAGGGTGCCGAGCAGGGTCAGGGCGTCAGACGCGCCCCACGCCTCCGTCTTGTCCTTGGGCAGGACGGTGCCCAGGAGCTGGCCGTCGTCAGTGTCGATGTACACCTCGGCCGCCGTGGTGGTGCCCTGCACCGCCCGAAGCTTCGCGTGGACGAGACCGGTGCGGACCTTGCTGACGGACACGTAGTAGCGGGCCTCGCCGAGCTGGTCGGCCAGGGCGCGGACGTCGTCGGCGAGGTGGTGGTTGGCGAGGATCGTCATGGTGTTTCCCTTTCAGGGGTTGTTGGGTGGTTCCCCTGCTCCTTGACGGGAGCAGAAGCTTGGGGGTCGGCCGCCTCACGGGCGAGGGTTGGGCAGGGCTGCCTGCAGGGCTCGCCCTGGGCGGCGCCGCAGCCAGGCCGACACGGGATGGACAGCTCGTCGTCGGCCGGCAGCTCGTCGTCGGGGACGTAGGCGGCCGGGTCGCCGTACACCAGCGGGTCGATCACGGCGTGCTCGTCGGCTGCTCGGCCTCCGCCTTGGTCCGTGCGGCGGTGATGATGGCGACGGCCTCGTCGGTGGTGATGGGGCCCAGCAGATTGATCCGCCACCGCAGGTCCTCGGGGTCGTGGGCGTTCTCCGCTGCGGTCACCCACAGGTGGGTCGTGGGCGTGAGGGGGATCTGTAGGACTGTGGCCTCGCCGTCCGGCCGTTCGACGGTGAAGGGGATGCGGTCGACGGCCAGGTGCAGCGCCATCGGGGACAGGCCCTGTGCGTAGGCGTCGCGGTACAGCACCTCGCTGCCCTCGACGTCCGGGCTGACGGCCGCGCCCTCCTTCGCCAGCTCTGCGGCGATGAGGGTGGCGGCCTCCCGGCAGGTGCCGGAGGCGGCGAGTTCGGTGTACCTGTAGTCGTCGTCAGTGCTGGGGTCGTAGTAGCGATAGACGACCCAGTGAAGGTCGTCGACGGCGGCGCCTGGCTCGGTGCCCTCGTGCACGTTCGTGACCCAGATGTAGTGCCTGCCGTCCTCGGTGAGGTAGACGCCGATGGTCATGCAGAAGCCGCCGGTCTGGTCGACCGTGAAGGCGATCTTCGCGGCGGCCAGCCGCAGCGCGATCGGCGCGAGGCCCTGGTCGAGCGCCGCGCGGTAGCAGGCGTTGTCGTAGCCGCGCCACCAGGCGGCGTCCGCGTTGACGGTGGTGACGGTCATCAGTCCTCCGCCCCGATCTGGGGAACGATCTCGATGACGTGCCGCCATATGGCGGCCGGGCTGTCCCCGGCGCGGAAGACGGTGAGCTGCCAGTGCCGGTCGGACGGGTTGCGCCACACCTGCACCCCGGTCGGCACACCGCGCCAGGTAATGAACGAGCGGCCGTACTCGACGAGCCCCATCAGCAGCGGCGTCTCGTTGCCGATGCACCAGGTCAGGTAGGCGATGGCGGCCTGGTAGGAGTTGGAACCCTCCAGGTCGAACCGGGCGGGAACGCCCGGCGTCGGGTTCGGCACGGCCGGGGTGGCGGGCGTGCCGAAGGACTCGGCGACGCGGTCGACCGCCGCGCGCAGGGCCTGCATGGCAGCGGCCTGCGCCGTCCCGGTGGTGGCGGTCTCGACCTTGTCGATCAGATCGAACAGGTGCTGGGCGGGCTTCTCGGGCGTGGATATGGTCATGTGATCCCCTCTCAGCGGTTGTTGCGGCAGGCGATGATCTCGATCTGGAGCGTGGCGTTGGGGTCGTCGGCGGGGTCGGCCCACGCCTCGAACACGTCGCCGTCCAGGTGCTTCAGGAGCGCCGTGCGCACGGCGCTGTCCGATACGGGCTGCCCGGCGGGGGAGACCAGCTCGACCGTGATGGTCGCGGTGGCCCGGACCTCGGGGCGACGAGCGTCGGGGGTGGCTTTCCAGGGGCCGATCTCGACGTTCGGCGTGATGGGCATGGTGGCGGTCATGAGCGTCGTTCTCCCTCGACGAGTCGAGCCTGCGCCGCTGTCAGCGGCGCAGGCGATGAGTGAAGACACTTACTTTTAGTGCAGGTGCTGGGCGCAGACCCACACCCACTGCTCACCGTCGCGGATGATGCGCTCGGTGGCGTGGAAGCCGCAATCGGCGCACACCTCGGTGCTGTGGTCGAGGCGGGCGTGGGCGCTGGCGACGGTGGTCGCGGCCTGCCCGGCGAGAATCGCGCAGACGCTCACGCGGTCTACCTGCTGCAGGTCCTCGACGTTGCCGAGGGTGGCCTCGGCGATGGCCTCGCGCACCGCGTAAAAGCCGTTGGTGTCGAGGTGGTGGCGGACATTAACGGTGGCCGCCCAGGCGGCGGCGTCGGCGACCTCGGCCGTGTCGCGGGTGGCCTGCCATGCGGCGTCGGCGAGGGCCTTGGTGGTGAAGTCGAGCTGGTCGAGGGCTGGTCTGGTGTCGGTGGCGGGCATGCTGGAGGGGTCTCCGTTCGTGAGGGGATGGCGGCGTTTCTGCCCCCCGAAGCCGGGTTGATCTTGGAAACGCCTATCAAATATCAAACCCGATCATGACTCGACATCAAGATCAACAACAACCCTTTTATCAAGATCATTTAAGATGTTTTTGCAGGTCAGCGCCTTAAAGACTGCCCCGTTCGCGAGCTTCTCGCCGACCACCCCGGCTATCGTCAGCCCGCCTCGCCGTCTCCAGGAGTGCCAGCCACCGCGGGTCGTGCGCCGTGGCGATCGCGTCGGCCAGCTCCTCGGCTGGCAAGCTCTCGTCCTCCAGCTCCGCCAGCAGCTCCTCATCCAGCCCGCACACCGAACAGGCCCGCAGGTGGGTCACCATGTCGTACACCTGCGAGCTGGTGAAGCCGGACGGAGCCATACCGCCAGCGCACGCCCGGCTCCTGCTCATGTCAAGGCGGAAGCCATGAAATCGGAGGGCGGGCTCGATAGCTGGCGCTATGTCAACCGCCCGGCTCCGCCGACTCAACGTCACCGCCATCCTCGCCCCCCGGATCGGCGGCCAGGCGCAGCATCCGCCACCCGTTCGCGCCCGCCTCCACCCGCCAGCACGGCGGCCACACCTGCCGCACGCCCGCGGCCGCCGGCGCCACCCGCGCGCGGTCTAGCCCCGCCCGCTCCAGCCCCGTCGCCCCGCCGAACGCCACGGGGCCGGTGAACGTCGCCCCGCCGAACGCCACGGGGCCGGTGAACGTCGCCCCGCCGAACGCCGCGGCGCCGGTGAAGGTCGTCATCATGAAGTGAGTGATGTCGGGGAAGGTCGCCCCCTCGAACTTGGCGTCGCCGGTGAACTTCGTCCCGCTGAACTCGGTGTAGTCGGCGAAGGTCGCCCTGGAGAAGTTAGTGGCGCTGGTGAAGGTGGTTAAGAAGAACCCGACGGAGTTGGTGAAGGTCGCCTGCTCGAAGTTGGTGTAGTGGCCGGTGAAGGTCGCCCTGTCGAACTTGGCGTCGTTGACGCGGCAGTTGCGCAGGTTGAAGTCGATCAGAGTGGCGCCGGTGAGATCGAGGCGGATGTCGGCCCAGTGGCGGGCGTTGAAATCGGTGCTGCGCGGTCGCCACCAGCGGCGGGCCAGCGGGTTCCAGTAGCGCAGGTGGTCGGTCAGGATGCGCTGGGCGGTGAGGCGAACCTGCCGCTCCTCGCGCGGGTCGCGGCCGGTGGGTGCGGCGGCGCCGGCGATGGTGGCGCGCGGTACGGCGGGCTCGGCCGGGCCGGTCTCGTCCGGGGGCAGGGTGTACGGCATCCTCAGGTACGCGCAGATCACGTCCACGATCGTCTGCCGCAGCTCCGGATCAGGGTTGCCTTGGGCAAGCTGTTCCAGCGCGTACAGGCCGCCCAGCCGGACCGGGGCCTGGGCGCTGCCGAGCTGCTCAACGGCCTTGCCATAGCGGTCGGTCACATGGCCGCGCTCGCCGAGCTGAAACGTGCGCCGGGCGGTATCGGCGTTGCGCGCGGTGTAGTAGACCGCGACCAGCGCAGCCAGCCCGGTGGCCACGGCCAGCACCCGGCCGCGGACCGCATCCAGGGCCGCCGCCAGGTCCTTACCGACCAGACCTGACGGCCCCCCGATCGCCACCCCGTCCACGTGCTCCAGGACCCAGCGCGCCCCCGGACCCAGCACCCAGACGATCCCCGCCACCAACGCCACACCGACCGCAGCGACCACTATCGAGACCGGCTTCACGTCCTCCACCGTGACCCGAAACGGGGTCCGGAGCTAGAGCCAGCGGGACAACCTGCGGTCCGCGAAAACGATCAAACTAGTGTTTTCCCAGGTCAAGGTGCGCGGTAAGGGCCTTATGTCCCCTCAGCGAGCGCAGCGTCTGCCACCCGTCTGCACCCGTCTCCACCTGCCAGGCGCTCGGCCACTCCCGCCGCACGCCTGCGGTCGCCGGCGCCACCCGCGCACCGCCCACGTCCGCATCCTCCAACCCCGTCGCCCCGTCGAACAAGGCATCGCTGGTGAAGGTCGCCCCGCCGAACCAGGCGTCGCCGGTGAAGGTCGCCCCGCTGAACGAGGCGTTGTCGTGGAAGGTCGCCCCGACGAACAGGGCGGTGCCGGTGAAGATCGCCCCGACGAACGCCGCGTAGCCGGAGAAGGTCGCCTCGCCGAACGCCGCGTCGCCGGAGAAGGTCGCCCCGCCGAACGCCGCGTCGCCGGAGAAGGTCGCCCCGCCGAACGCCGCGTCGCCGGAGAAGGTCGCCCCGCCGAACGCCGCGTAGGCGGTGAACGTCGCCCCGCCGAACGCCGCGTCGCCGGAGAAGGTCGCCCCGTCGAACGCGGTGGTGCCGGAGAAGGTCGCCCCGTCGAACGCGGTGGTGCCGGAGAAGGTCGCGCGGCTGAACCAGGCGTCGCCGGAGAAGATCGCCCCGACGAACCGGGCGTAGCCGGAGAAGGTCGCCCCCGCGAACGCGGTGGTGCCAGTGAAGGTCGCGCGGCTGAAGTCGGCATTGCCCACGTGGCAGGTGCGGAGGTCGAAGTCGATGAGGACGGCACCGACGAGGTAGAGACGGGTGTCCTGCCAGTGGCGCGAGTTGGGGTCGAGGCGACGGGACGGCCACCAGCGGCCTGGAGGCTTGGAGTTGTCGTAGCGGAGATGGGCGGTGAGGATGCGCTGAGCCGTCAGGCGGACCTGGCGCTCCTCCTGGGGATCGCGCCCGCCGCTGGTGTCCGAGCGGGCCGGGCCGCGGGCGGCTCGCTGCGCGGCGCGGATCTTCTCGCTGCGGTCCTCGCGCGGCGGCGTGTAGGGCATCCTCAGGTACGCGCAGATCACGTCCACGATCGTCTGCCGCAGCGCCGGGGTGTCCTGAGCCAGGCGCTCCAGCGCGTACAGTCCGCCGAGGCGAACCGGGGCCTGGTCATTGCCGAGCTGCTCGACGGCCTTGGTGTACAACTCGGTCACCCGGCGCTCGGCGGCGTCGTGTGTGGTGTGCGCGGCTGCCAGCTCCTGGTGCTGCTGGCGGCGCACGGCCAGCAGCAGCGTCACCGCGGCGCCGACGCCGGCACCGGCCGCCAGCGCGGTCCGGACGGCCTCGATCCGGGCGGACACCTGCTTGTCGATGTCCAGTCCGCCCACGTCCTGTAGCAGCCAGGCACTGACGCCCCAGACCGCCGCGCCGACCAGCAGCGCGGCGGGAAGAGCCCACCACCACATCGAGCGCGGCAGCCGCAGCTCTGGCGGGCGGGTTGACGGCTTTGGTGAGCGTGAGAGAAGGCCCATAACCCATTCCACCCCGCCGGACCACGCTTGCCGAGGCGAACACTCAAACCGTGATCAGCCATGAAATGGCGGCTGGCGACAGCCGCGTTACCGGTACCCCGTGCTGTGTCGCTCTCGGCGAGGCGAATATATGAGCCGTGATCTAGGCGTGAACCCCAGAAAGGACAGCGCTTCTACCGATACCCGAATCGTGTGCTCCCCACGAAACCTGTGAATCTACAAAGTACAGGCGAGCCCATCGCACATCGCATTCCCACCTGCCTAGACTGCAGCACCGTGACGGCGGGCGTTTCTTGCATCGATGTCCGAGGAACGGCACGAGTGTCCGGTATAGGGGGAGGGGGAGCAGCCCGCCCAGGGGCTCCCCAGGAAAGGCTGTGCGATCCGCGCCCCTGTACTTTGTAGATTCACTTGGTTCATCCGGCGCGCATGATTCATCCGCTCAGTCACGACGCTCACGCTCCGCTCGACGCCGCGCCAGCAGCAGCGCCCCGGGCAGCCCGCGCTCCTCCGACGCCGCCCATCGCGTCCGCGCCTCCGCCAGCCGCTCACGCAGCCAGGCCCGCGCCTCCGCCGGCGGCGCCGAGGGCACATGCTCCCGCTCGGCTCGCACCGGATCCGGGGCTGCCACCACCTCCGCCAGCCGCTCCCGCCAGCCGCCATCCTCCGCCAATGCCTCCCGCGCCCGCGACCGCACCTGCGACGGCAGCGGCGCGACCAGCAACCCGTCCTGGCCGAGCCACGCGGCGACCCGCGCCTCGAGCAGGCGGCGCAGTCGCACCAGCTCCCACATCGACCGTGACCGCTCGCCGAGCACTGCCGCGGTGCTTGTCCACTGGCCCAGTAGCGGGTGGACGTTGAGCACGTGCACCAGGTCGGCCAGCGTGCCGCCCGCCTCGAAGACTGGCCGCCCGATGCGGGCCAGGTCGCGCGCCGACAGGCCGCGCAGCGTCATGTGCTCGGTCCTGATCCTTTCCCCGGCCGTGATGCGATCCCTCCTGGTCGTCGGAATGGCGTGCAGGGGATACGACGGGTGTGTGTACTCTCGCGCGGGCCCGCGCTCGCGCTCGTGCGCGGTAGGAGTCTCATCACTAAGGTCAAGATCTGAAAACCTGGGAGTCCGCTTTTCATCCACAGGCGGGCCGACCTGCGGAAACGCAGCACGGGTGAGCCTGGTCGGGCACGGCCACGGCACGTCGTCCCAGGGGCCCGCGACGATCTCACGACCGATGCTGGCGGGCTCGTCGAAGCCGTAGGCGGCACCGCTGGTCACCCCCAAGTCCTCGGCCCACTCCGGCCCGTACAGCGTCTCCAGCACCCACTCCGGGATGATCAGCGCGTACTCCGCCGCCAGGTTGCCCAGGCCGTCGTCGTCGCGGCCCCACCGGCAACCCCGCCGGGTTCGCGGCGTCGACCCGGTGGTGACCGTGACCAGCAGGCCCTGCTCGCGCCGCCAGCGCAGCTGCTTCCACAGCGCGGTCCGGCCGACGTTGGCGTCGGCCGCGAGCGTCTCCCACGTCATGCCCGGCCGTGTCTGCATCCCGGCCGTGGTGTTCAGCGCGAGGGCCTCGCCCACGCGGGCATGGCTGCGGCGCCAGTCCCGGCGGTGCCATCCGCTGCCGGCCAGGTAGGCATCGGCCTCCAGCCACACCACGGCCGAAGGCGCGAGGATGTGCCCCTCCGGGATGACGGGCACCAGGGGCAGCGGTGCGTCCTGTTCTGACACGCCGGTTTCAGGCAATGCTTCACAGAACGCCTGGCGAGTGCTTATCGTGACTCCAAGCGCAAATAGGGCGCACTGAACAGAGCTGGTCGCCATGGCGTGCGAAACCGGGGGCGAAACAGCAGGTCAGTGCCGATATGTCGTTAGGAGGGGGCCCCGCTACGGCGGGGCTCTACTCATGTCAGGGGCGGCTCCGTGGTCTCGCGGCTGGACGCCGGGCCGCTGGTCGCGGCCGGCGAGTCGAGGAGGCCAGCGCCGCCGTACACCAGCTCGACCAGGAGCGGGCGCAGGGGCTCGATGGCAGCAACGGAGCGCTGCACGTTGTCGGCCCAGGGGCCGAGGGCGTGGCGCAGGTCGGTGAAGCGGTCGTCGCCGGGGCGCTCGGTGATGAGCGTGTCGATGACGATCAGGGTGTGGATGCCCTCCAGCAGTGCGGCCATGACTTTGTCGGCCTGCTCGCGGCGGGCCGAGGGCGTCTCAGGCTCCACGCCGTGATTGTGGGCGATCTTCGCGGCGAAGGCGTGCGCGTGGTCAGCATGAGCCAGGTAGGCCCGCAGCCGCGCCCTGATCGCGTCCCAGTGGGGTTCCTGGTCCGCCTGGTGCTGCTCGATCGCGCCGAGCGCGCACTTGACCGCGTCCGCGAGGGTGCGCGCGGCCACTCCGTAGGCGTCGCGCTGCCAGCGCCGGACTCTCAGGAGGCGGTCGTCGGTTCCGGTCACGAGGCTGCGCCCAGCCCGCGCGCGGGCATGGCAAAGTCCCGGCCTCGCGCGAGGTCGGGTACGTCAAAACCGCTCGGGACACGGGTAAATGACGTACGCGTTCGTGTGACGCGCGGACGCGAATCGGGTAGGCTACAGCCAACCCACGTTGGATCAGGCACTGTTTCGTCCAAGGTTGCAGTTGTCTGACACACCGGGCTTGAGGCTTCTGAATGCCTCGCCTGGTTTCTAACGGGGCCAGGTCGGTTCGACGCCGCTAACGTCGCTCCGGCTGACAAGGTGGTGGTGCTGTCGCCGACACCGGGGCCCTAATCCCGGTGGCGACGTCGCCACCACCACTTTTTTTGCCTGCCCGGAACGATACACGTTGATCATCGTGGGCACCCGTGTTTCCAGAGGGTTTAGCGTGTCGGGCGCGTCGTCCCGGCGTCCAAGATTCAATCACTGATGGTGCGCAACTGCGAGCATGCGTCATGTGATGTGCGTCACACAAAGAAGCTGGAGCGCAGGGTGTATCAGCTAGGTGACCAGCGAGAACCCGAGACCAGGCAGGAGATTCTGGAAACCCTCCTCGCCTATTGGATCGCGAGGAGGGTGCGCACGGTCCCGGATTTGCGCGCAACGGCCCTATTTCACGCCATGATCAGCGGGAGCGTCTTCGCGACCTCCTGCGCGGCAGCCCGTACCCGGACCGGCACAAACCCTCCATGCTCGGCGATCTGCTCCAGCAGGACGGCCAGCGCCTGCCCGGCCGCCAACTCTTCCGGGTCGTTGTCGGCGGTCGTCGTCCGGATGTTCGCGGCCACCTCCTTCAGCGCCTCGCCCGTCTGGCGGATCTCGTTCGTGGTCTCGTCGATGTGCATCGTCACTCCTTCTCGAGGGTGGGGGTGACCCGCTGGGCGGAGTGGCCCAGCGGGAGATCGGGGTACGGAGCCGCGCCGCAGCCCTCGGCGTGCTCGTTGGCGGCCGGGCGCAGGTCCTCCTCGGCAGTGGCGGCCACGGCCGAGGCCAGGCAGCCGGTGCAGCGCCACCACCACCGGTCGCGCCGTACGCCGGGGCGTGGCGGCTGCAGGAGCACGGCCGCGCCGAAGGCCAGCGGGTAGGAGATCGGCGCCGGGAACGGCACCGGCTCCCGCCATCCCGGTGCGCTCAGCGTCGGCCACGCGAAGGCGAGCCCGCCGGCGAGGAGCAAGAGGATGGTGATCGGGCCCAGCCACAGGCACGCCAGGACGTACCAGGCGAGCGCGGCCGTCATCGCCAGGAACGGCGGCTCCTGCCCTCGGCCGACCCGGGCGGCGATGATGGCGGCCGGTGCGAGCACCACGGCGGCGACCGGGATCATGCACGAGGCCCACGGCAGCGCGCGAAAGGCGACGGCCGCGCCGAGCAGAGCGAGCAGCCAGCCGAGCTGTCGATAGCGGGTGACGTCGTACCGGTAGCCCTGCACGGTGATCATGGCGTGTCCTCTCAGGGGGTGACAGGGGGGTGACATCGGAGGGGCGACAGGGGTGACACGAGGGGGTGACAGGGCGCGTGATGTCACCCCCGAGCCGCGACATCCAGCTCGTCGTGTCGCTCCTCGACCGAGGCGACATTGAGCGCGGCGTCATGGGTGACGAGGCGCAGCGACGTGCCAGTGCCTGGCGACAGGTCACCGGACACCTCGGCCGCGGGCTCCTCGCCGCCGGCGTCGCTGTCGCCCGAGATCGACGTGCGCAGCTCGGTGAGATCGTCGTGCTTGCCGATGTCGCGCTGCACGGTCCGAGGAGCCACGCCGAGCGCGTCGGCGAGCTCCCGGTTGGTGGCGGCCGGGTTGTCGATCAGGAGTTCGCGCAGGCGAGAGACTCGCTCGTCCTCGCTGAGCTTGACCGGCGGCTGCTCGCCCTGGCCGTCCGTGTCGTCCCTCTTGGGGTTGGGGGTGACAGCGGCGTCGGGGTTTGTCGCGGGGGGTGACACGGGAGGGGTGACAGCCGGGGGGACGACATGAGGGGGTGACACGGGCGGCGGGGGAGGGGTGACAGGGTCTCGCCGAGTCCGCGCCGGGCGGCGCGGCTGTCGCGGCGCGGCCGTCTCGGTGGGCTTGCTGTCGCCCTTCTTGTCACCCTTCCTGTCACCCTCGGCCGGGGGTGACAGGACGGCGTTCAATGCGAGCAGCGCGGTGACATCGAGCACCAGACTGAACAGCCAGTCGAGCTTGCCGGCCGCCGCCGAGATGGCCTCTGTCACCCCCACCCAGTTGATCGCCATCGCGCCGACCATCACCAGGATCGTCACCGTGCGCACGAACCAGCCCACGCCACGCTGCTTGGCCTGCAGGGCGACCAGGTGCGACAGCAGCGCGGCCAGCAGGCCCGGCACTCCGCCGTACAGCCATGCCACCCACGGCTCCATGCCCTCCACGGTCAGCGCATGATGGACCGCCAACGCGATGCTCGCGCCTCCCGAGATGAGCAGGATGAACCAGCCCCAGGCCCGAACGCTGTTCACAGCAAACCGTCACTTTCAGTAGTCAAAGAGGGGGAGTTTCCTACCGTGGTAGGAAGGCGGCCATCTACCGCCGATCTACCGCCAGCGACCGTGGCGGTAGCGTTTCCTACCGCGGCGGTAGGAGCGGGCCCCCCAGGCGGGGGGCGGGACGCGCTCCTACCGCAGCTACCACGGGCCTCGGTGCGCGAGTCGGTGGCGGTCACGAGGCGTCACCGCCACCCGGACGCAGCAGCTGCTCGACGGCCGCAATCATGGAGCGCAGCCGGGCGCCGTCGAGGCCCTCGGCGAGGTGCCAGCGGACGCCGCGCCCCTGCCCGGTCGAGTACACGGCCTGAGCTTCGGCCAGCGCGGTCAGCCGCGCGCCGACCCAGGAGCGGCGCATCCCGGACGCGCGGTCCAGATCAGCGCGGCTGGAACCCGCGCTCCCACCCGCCTCCAGTCCGGCGGCCAAGCCCTCGAGCGCCGGGTCGGCCAGCGGCACGGCGACGTGTGTGGCCGGCATGCCCGCCTCGGGCGGGACCGCGGCCGCGGGCTCCCCGCCGAGCAGCTCGGCCAGGTCCTGCTCCAGCCGGGCCAGCTCGTCCATCCTGGCCACCTCCGGGCTCGGCGGGACCGGCCCTGCAGGCGCGACGAGGTCGGGCCGGACCGAGAACCGGGCCGGGGTACGGCTCGGCAGGTACTCGGCCAGCTCGGCCGGGATGCCGCGCATCTTGGGTAGCAGCAGGTCGCCAAGCTGGTCGGCCAGCAGCGCCCACGTGCGCTCGTCGAAGCCGTCCGCGTCCCGCGACCGCTCGGCCGCCCACGCCCCCACCGTCTCGGGGTCGGCGTCGGGCCCCAGGATGGGCAGGGTCGGCGCGTCGCCATCGGCGTGGAAGAAGCGGCCCGGCCGCTTGAGCTGGGTCACGTCCAGCCGGGCATAGTCGTCCAGCAGGAACTGGCCCGACGCCTTGGTGTCGTCGTGGAACACCCGGCGGTGGTGGAGCTGCCGCCGGAACGCGGTCCCGGAGTCGGTGTTCGACTGCGGCATCGCGGTCTCGGACATGTCCTGGCCGCTGATGTATAGGCCGACGCCGTAGGCGCGGCCAAGGAGCGCGATGGTGTGCGCGGCGGCGGACGCCTCCTTGTAGTGCGGGTTCATGGCCGGGTTGAACACCATCCGGTGCTCGTCGATGAACAGCACGATCGCCTTGCGGTCAGCGCCAGGAACGATGACGCGCTCACCGCGCTGCTTGAGGAAGGCGCGGTTGGCGGGCCCCTCCGTGCACAGCGACGCGAGCGCCACCAGCAGCCGGGTGGCCTGCTCTGGAGTCCAGGCGTAGATCGGCGTCAGCGGCGCGAGCGGCGCGAAGTCGAACAAACCCTTCAGGTCGCACACCAGCGGGATCGCGTCGAAGGTGTTGCCCACCCCGGCGCCGAGCACGATGTTGTGCACCGTCTTGCCGTAGCCGGTCTTGCCGGAGGTCGCGCCGTGCCGGGACCCGCCGTCCTGGGTGGCCAGGACCATGCTGGCGGGCTCCTCGTCCTCCTGCAGGCCGACGCCGATCGGCTCGAGGATGCTGCGCGGCATGATCGGGGCCTTCCACCAGAAGTTCTGGCCGCCGTGCAGCTCGCCCACCTGGAAGTGCCACACCGATACGCCCGCGTTATCCAGGACCGGCGTGACCTGGCGCAGCATGCCCACGCGCAGCCCGATCTTGGCCGAGATCGTGGCGCGGAGCTGGTCGACCTCGACGGCGGGACGGCGGGTCAGCACGGTGAGGGTGAACCGGTTGTCGGTGACGATCTCGCTGTCGACCACGTCGAGCTCGGGCAGGCCGATCCGGTCGCGGGCTTGCGTCAGCCGGGAGGCGATGTCGTCGATCGTCTCCTGCAGGGGGTGCCGCTCCGGTGCGGGCAGCAGCGCGGGCCGCTCCTCAGCGGCCGGAAGCTCCGGCTGCTGCTTGGCGAGCCAGCGCACCAGCAGCCACCGGCCGCCCGTGGCCGCGCCGGTCAGCACCAGCCACGAGATCCATGTTGCGGCCGGGACGAAGGTGTTCGCTGACGCCGTGGTGGTCCACAGCACGGCGGGCACCTCGGCCGCAATCAGGTAGGCCAGCCACGCGGGCCGGGTGTCGGCGACCCGGGCCACCAGCACCGTGATGGCGATGAGCGCGATGCCGACCATCAGCAGCGCCCACCAGGCCCAGCGCTGCCCGGCCACCACGGCGAGCAGCACCCCGGCGTACGCCGGGGACAGCTCCTGCCAGTAGCGGACGCCGCGCACCACCAGCCAGGCGGCGATCCGCAACGGTATGCGCAGGAACGCTGGGGCCTGCCACTCCCACTCCGACTCGGACTCGGGAGCGGTCTTCTCCTCGGCCTCGTCGGGGACGATGGAGGTCTCCACGTTCATGCCTTTCAGTGCCGGTTGACGTGGGGCAGGCGGGTGCCTTCGGCCTGGTCGGCGGCGGCTCCCCGGTAACGCATCGCCGCGACCATGGCGGCCTCCGCCGTTGCTGCGGCGGCCACGCGGATGGCGGCCTCGGCCTGGTCGGCGGCAGCGAGCACGTACAGATCGTGCTGGTCATCGCTCAGGCGTTGACGCAGCTCCCTCATCCGGCGCCACAGAGCGGCGACCGCGCGGGCGAAGCTCGCGATCTGCGCGATCGGGTTACGGATGTCGCCGGCGGGCGGGATGCGCGCCATGATGGCCGCCGCCTCGTCGATGGTGGTCACCAGGGCGTTCATCTGTCCGGCACCTGGAGCTCCGAGCGCGGCCACCGGCGCGTACGCCTCGACCACGGGGGGCGCGGCCACGGTGGTCGACGGGCGCTGCTTGGCGGGCAGCGCGATCACCTTGGCGTCCGCCGTTGCGGCGGCGGGCTTGACCGCCTGGCGCTGGCGGGCGAGCCGGTAGGCGCGGTTGGCGATGCTCATGGGGTCCAGCCCTTCGGGTTCAGCAGGGTCGGGATCGGGGACGGAGTGAAGGGCGGGCCGCTTGGGAGCGGCTGGCTGCGGCACAGGCTGGGGCACTTCAAAGCGCTCGACGGTGACGATCGGGGGGCGGACCTGCTGTGCGGTCCGCAGCCACCGCCACCCGGTGCGGACCTGCTCGTCCTCGGGCTTGTCCTTCGACTCGGGCGTGGCCTTGCCCTCGGGCTCGGCGTCGGTCTCTTCGTCGGCCGACTCGGGCGTGGCCTTGGTGCGCTCCCCGCCGATGAGCAGGCTGACCGCCCAACCGCAGAAGAGCACCACGGCGGCCAGCAGGGCGAGTCGCTCGAGCACGAGGTCACCAGCCCTGCGCGAGCTTGCCGAAGGTCTCGGTATAGGCCGCGTCGCCCATGACGCACGCGATCGAACCGATGAACAGCACCGTCCAGAAGATGCAGAAGGTCAGCGCCGGCTCGTCGGGGATCTTGTCCTTGAGCACGTCCTTGCCGGCGGCGGTAGCCCAGGACGCCACTCCGATGACCAGCACGACGCCGGTGATGCCGGAGACCCAGGCAGTGAAGGTGTCGCCGCTGTCGAGGCCGTCCTTCACCCACGCGCCCAGGCCCGCAGCCCACTGGCCGGGCAGCCACGCGCCCAGGGCGAGACTGCCGTAGGCGAGCAGCGTGGCAGCGAAGATGCCCATCTTGCCTCGCGGGGCCTTGTCCTGCTTGCGGCGGAAGCCGCCAACGACGACGCCGACTCCCAGGCACGTCAGGGTGCTCCAGAAGAACCAGTTCATGAGGGATTCCTTCGAGGTCAGGCGGCCGAGGCGAGCAGGCGGGCGAGGACGACCCGGGCGCGCACGCCGGGGGTCTGGCCGCCGTACACGACGTGCAGGCGGAGCTGGCTGCGCTCGTTCACGGGCTCTCTGCGGCTCTGCTGCACGCGCGCCATGTCGTCGCGGACGGCCAGCTCGAAGCAGGCCCCGCCGATGCCGTTGATGGGGCAGCCGACGCACAGGCGACGGGCCTGCCGGTCGGTCATGCGCTCGGCCGCCCAGCGGTCACCGTTCTTGCCCATACACATGCGGTGCCGGCGGACGAGGTCCTGCAGGTCCGCGGTGTCCATGTCACGGACGTCCTCGGGGATGGGTGGGGCTGCCATACTGGCGGTGCTTCTCATCTGGATCGGATCTTTCGCGAGAGGGATCTGGATGGGGCTCAGGGCCTTGCTGGTCGTCATCCGGCAGGGCCCGCCCTTTTATCGCGTGGACGTCAGTTCTTAAAAGAACTGGTCGTATGTTGGGCATGATGGCTCGCGCAAAGATGATCTGTCAAGCCGCGTTATGAGACCATCGCTCATCAACAAGCAGATGACCTGCGCAGAAGGGGAAAGCCTTGGGGGTGCAGCGCTACCGTGTGATCGCGGACGAAATGCGCGAGCTCATCGCCTTGGGTGAGTGGCCGCCCGGCTCCCTCCTGCCCGTCAGCGCCGCCCTCCTCGAACGCTTCCGCACCACCGTCCCCACTCTGGCCAGGGCGACCGGCGTACTACGCGACGAGGGTCTGCTCTCCCGTGCCGCCGAGCGCGGTCGCCTGAAGGTCACCGATCGCCCGGCACCGCTGCACCTCGACCTGGACGACGGCGACGACGCCTGGGAGGCCGCCTGCGCGCGGGCCGACGTCGCCGGCGAGATGCGCCAGATCGGCGTCGACGAGATCCGCGCCGACGATGTGACCGCCGCGGCGCTGGGCATCCCCTGCGGGACCATGACCGAGCACCGAGTACGGCACGCCGTCGTCGGCAAGGCCCGCACCATGGTGGAGGTCTCCATCCGGCCCCTCGCCCTCGAGGGCGGCCTCGCCGCCGAGGCGGCCGAGGAGATCGGCGCCCGGGTCGCCACGAAGGAGGAGGCCGAGGTCCTCGGCCTACGCCCTGGCGGCAGCGTGCTAACCGTCGAGCGGATCACCTACGACGACGGCGGCCTGCCACTGGAGCTGCGGCGCCTGGCGGCGAACCCGCTGCGCGTCCGCGTCGGCCGGCGCACTCGTCTGCCCGCGCGCTGATCACGCCGGTTGCAGCTCACGCCGCCGCGCTGGGATACTCGGGCACAGACAACCACGGCATGTTGCATTCGAGGGCATCTCGGGTCGCGTGGCTGGTGTGGTCTCTTTCGGGGTGCGGTCTCCGGGCGTCTGGGTGGGCGCACATCAAACCGGAGACCGCACTTTTGCTTATGCGCGAAGCACCACGGCGGTATGTTGGCGCTCGTGACGGAGGAATTTGCGCGAGTGATCGCGGCTGTGTCCCTTATGATTCTCGTTCCCGCTTTTATCCTCGAAACGCATCGCAACAAGGCAGATCGTGAGCTTTCGAAGGAACGGCGGGAGGAGCTCGACAGGGCTGAAGAAGCCCTGACGACCGGAGAAGACCAGCTATCGCTTAACGCGCTGTGGTCTGTCACCCATAAGCGTCTGGACTATTACCACCAGATCGCGACCAGCCAAGCCAAGCAGAGCTTCCGCAGCGCGCAGCGTGCTATGTGGGTCGGCGTTGTACTTCTCATAGCTTCCGCCGCCCTCGCGATGACAGCGACCACGGCAATCGCCAGCATCGTCACCGGTACGCTTGGCGCCGCATCCGCTGCCTTTGCCGCCTTCATCAGCAGGACCTTCGTCCGGTCCCAGGAGAGCTCCGCCAATCATCTGCGCGCCTACTTCGATCAGCCGCTGGAATTCTCTCGCTATCTTGCCGCTGAGCGCATGATCGCCGATTTGAGGGGCCTCGGCGAAGAGGATCGCGTAAAGCTGGCCGCCGATGTGGTGCGCGGGATTCTGCCCGCTCCTGCAGCGTCTGACTCGGCAGCCGGACCAGAAGTGGATAAAAAGCAGTAAGCGCCTCGCCCGAGTCGGGGCGGGGCGCTTAACGTGGTGGACGTCTGGAGGGGCGCACACCAGAACGGATGGATTCGATCACCAGGTGCGCGCCGGGTTCAGGTCCTCCGTCACCTCGGTACCGCCGATACGGGTGCCCTTCGGCACCGTGGCGACGATCTCGTCACCACGCATGAAGTGCATCTCGGTGTCGGAGTGCTGGATCTTGTCGGCACCCGGGACATACTCCACCTGGTCCTGCTCGGTCACGTGCCAGAACGTCATCGTCATGGGGTTCACCTCCTTTCCGCTGCTTGAGGTCGTCTCAACGATCATTCCAAGGCCGGTCCGGCCGGTGTTAACCGCCAAGTTGGGATCTCTCCGACAGCAGAAAAGGCCCTCCTCCCCGGACAGGGAGGAGGGCCTTGAAGGTGGGGCGGGCGGGATTCGAACCCGCGACCTACGGCTTATGGGGCCGCCGAGCTGACCAGACTGCTCCACCGCCCTGCGAGGGCCACCCGGGGCGTGCAGTAGGCCGGGTGGCCACCCCAATAATAAGTGCTAGCACTTACTCCTTGCGCACGAAGCCGCAGGCGACCATCGGCAGCGACGCGTCCAGGCCGGCCATCTGCAGGACGCCCGGGTCCTTCGGATCGCCGATCGAGCGCCCCGTCGCGGCCAGTGAAACCACCACGGCGCGTGCCTGCGGGTTGATCGCCCGCCGGTAGGAGGCCAGGGCCTGCGCGGGGTGCTCATAGGAGCCCGCCCACGTTTCGTTGTCGGTGAGCACCACCACCCCGTCAACCTCCATGTGCCGCTGGAGCGCCCACTGAAACGGCAGGCTGAGGTCGGTCCCGCCGCCGCTCGGCCGCCACGAGGCGATCTCGCGCATGTTGGTGCGCGCGGTCACCTTCGAAGCGTGCACGCGCGTGTCGACGTCGATGACGTGGACGTTGCCCTTCTCAATGCGGGCGAACATGACCGCCATGGCGCACGCCACCTCGTACGGGCTGCCGATCGGGGACCCGCCCACCTCGATCCTGTAGCTGTTGCCGTAGTAGCCGCCACGCATGGAGCCCGAGGAGTCCACGGCGACCAGGAGCCGCTTGCCGGACGGCTCGACGTGGCCGAACGCCAGCTCGTACGTCTCCTCGAGCGCGTCCAGGATCGGCGCGACCGCGTTCCATAGGCGGGCCGGCGCCTGCGGGGTCGGCTGGGCGCGGCCGGAGCCGTACACCCGCAGGGCCAGCCAGGCGTCCATCGGATGGATGCGCGCCTTGACGATGGCCTCCCTGTCCGTCAGCCGGGCGACCGCGCGATGGGTGGCGTCGGAGAACGGGGTGAGCGTCCCGATCGACGTCATCCGGGCCAGGTTACGGATCAGCGCGGTCATGCCGACCGTGTCCACTAGCGCGTCCCACACGGCGGGCTCCTTCAGCATCGCGTCCGGCAGAAACTCCCACGGCACCTTCGCCTCGGTGATGACGCGCACCGCCTGGGCCGGGGTGGCGACGGCCTTGGCGGTGAGGAACCGGTCGACGGCGGGCAGCTCGTCGCGGGCCTCGTCGTCAGGGACGTTGCCGGCCAGCCAGCCGAACAGCACCTTGCGCTGCTCGCTGTCGGCCTTGGGGTGGGCGATACGCAGCACGTCGCGCAGGTCGAGCGCCTCCCCGGACGGGGTCTTGCGCTGGCGGGCCTTGCACGCCTTGAAGGCCACGTTGTCTGGGGTATCCGACAGGAACCAGGAGCCGAGTGCGGTGCGCAGGCTCCGGCCGGTCCGCACGTTGGAGCTGCCGGTCAGGCTCTTGTAGTAGCCGATGAACTTGGCCAGGTGGTCGGTGGTGCGCGCCACCTCGGCCAGCGCCTGCTTGGCGGCCTGCTTGGTGTCGGCGTTGCCGAGCACGTAGCAGGCGGCCAGCGCGAACAGCGCCGGGCTCGGCTTCGGGGCGCGCGGCGGCCGAGCGGTCGAGATGTCTGTCAGCAGCTCGACGACGCGCGTCCCGTCCTCGGCGATGGCCTGGGCCAGGACCTGGACGTTATCGGTGGTGAGCTGGTGCTCGCCCATGTAGTAGGTGCCACCCGTGGTGCCGAGGATCAGGAAGTCCTCGACCCTGGTCCAGGTGTCCTTGGCGAAGACGTAGCCCCCGGCGGAGTTGCGCACCATGTCGGCGGCGCGGCCGGGGATCGGCTGGGACTGCGGGGTGGCGCTGAGGGAGATGCGAGCGAGCGGATCGAGCTGACTCATGAGGGGTTCCTTCCGTGGTTCGCCAGCCATCGGACGGCAACGGGAAAGGATCCCTTTCCAGTTCGCCCCGCCGTGGCGGAGGTGGGCATGACAAAGGGGAGATCGAATTTGTGGGCGATGCCGGGTTATACCGCTGCTCTACCGGGCTGAGCTACACGACCTGGGTCGCGGCGGGATTTGAACCCGCGTCCAGCGGTTTAGCAGATAACCGACGATCTTCGACTCGATCTCCCCTAGCTCTCGTCAGGTGTGAGAGGGACACGAACGTGGCAGTGCAGACCGGCCGTTTGACGTGCA
This sequence comes from Nonomuraea sp. LPB2021202275-12-8, assembly GCF_037044575.1. Lineage (NCBI taxonomy): Bacteria > Bacillati > Actinomycetota > Actinomycetes > Streptosporangiales > Streptosporangiaceae > Nonomuraea > Nonomuraea sp. LPB2021202275-12-8. The sequence goes on from NZ_JBAHWD010000032.1 coordinate 28,536, forward strand.
GCCTCTACACCACACCGGACCCGCGAGAATCCGGTGCCGGGATTCGAACCCGGACCTCCTCTTTTCAGAGAGATAACCGATCAAGCTTCGGCTCGTGTCCCCGTCGCACCTGGCGAGGGGGTCAGCGCGGCGCGGATGTGGAGGTGAGACCGGATTCGGATCTTCTTTGTGAAAAAAGAGGTAACCGACCTCGTTCGGCCCGCGCCGCGCGATCAGCATAGAGGTAAGTGTGAGCACTTACCAAGCCGTTTCGCGAAACAGGCAAAACACCCAAAACGGGCACTGGTGATCACGGTCGCAGCAGCCCTACGATCGAACACATGGACGAAACGCACTGCCGGAAGATCGTGACCGAATCACGCCTGGCGGCCTGCGCCCTCGTCGCTGCCGGAGAAACCTTCCGGCCGCTCCTGCACAACTACCGCCGCTACGCCGACGCCATCCACGAGATCGCCGCACTCGCCGACAAGGCCGCAGGCGAGCGGCGCCAGCAGCTCGCCGGCCAGCTCCAGGCCATGTTCCACATCGTCAACGAGGCCCTCGCCAACCGCACCGAGACCGCACGACAAGCTCACGCCGAGCGGTTGCAGATCTCCGTGGAGGAGGTTGACGCCCGGCTATACCCGCCGCTGCCGACGGCCGACGCCGACGACGCCACCAAGAAGGCGTACGAGCGCAGCATCCACGGCCAGGCCGACCGGTGGCGGCGGCTCGGTCTCGCCGCCCTGGGCCAGGACCGCGGGCACGCCTTCAGCGAGCTGGTCCGTACGGTGTGGCTGATGGCTCCGTCCCGCGCCGAGATCGACCGCTTCCTCGAACGGCTAGACGAGTTGACTGCCGTGTACGCCCGCTCTGTCGCGCCGACACGGTGACGGTGACCGAGGTTAGAACCCCCGAATTTGAGGCGGCCGTTGGTAGCTCACCGGGATGCGTAGTTCCCAATGCGGGGGCTCCTGGACGCCCGACGCAGTCGGCCGGTCACACGGGCACGTCCACCCGTCAACGCCGTCCAGTTCGGCTACGGGCGGCCAGAATCGGAGATGCACCTCTTGGGTGACCAGGCCGTTGGACCCTACAGGTGCTGGCTCGATGAAGAAGCGCTGCGGCTGGTTAGCGAGTAGCAGAAGCGGCAAGTTCAGCGACGTGAAGCTCTTGCCGTCCCAAGCGACCCCCTGGACCCGGTAGTTGCGGCCAATGGTGATCGATCCGTACAGGTCAGGTCGTACTCCGGAACGCTTCTCCCGCTTGGCCACAATCTCTATGGGGTGCTGCGGTGCCAGGTCGTCGTGACGGCGCTCACGCTCAATGTGGGAGATCGTCGCAGCCTCGGCTGCGGAGGCTTCGGCAGCGGCGGCTGACTTCTTGGCCGCGATCGCGGATCGCTGCGCGATGACCGCGGCGACCCCTACGCCAATGACGGCGATGAGAGCGCTAGCGATGGCGATCAAGTTGTCAGCATCGAGGCCAAGGAACTCGGGTGTCGTGGGGGCAAGGACGGTCACGGACCCACGGTAGTGGGGACGGCAGTTGATCTGAGTATCGTGGTGCTGTCCAGGTGTCCGCCTGAGCAGCGAAAGCGCCCGGTTACAGCGCTCGCGGCCTCCGGCGGGACCGACGCTGCGGTTCGGCCTGGACGAAGTCCGTGTTGCACGCGCCGCACGTGACCGGGCCGCGCTCGAAGCTCCCTGGGCTGGACTGCATCTTGCGCGCCGGGACGCACGCGCACGCGATCGTGATGCGGACACCGTCGCGTCCGACAGGCGTGGGCCCTGGCGGCGCCAGTGGGGTCTCCCCGACGCCGTCCTGGTCGTCGTCTTCACCCACCGTGATCGTCGTCGCCCCAGGATCGTCGCCAAGTTCGTCGTCGTCTCCCCATTTACGCAGGTAGGTCACATACGCGCTGCTCCGGTATGGCAGTCGCTCGGCGTCCAGAGCGGAGATCGTCTCGCGGTAACGCTCGGCGGTCGCGTCGGTGATACGGCAGCGGCTCCAGCCCATCACCTTGTCCGCCACGGCGGGCGGCTCCAGGCCCAGATGCTTGGCGAGCTTGACGAACTCCTTGTTGTGGTAGCGGTGCTTGTTGCTGGTGTCCTTGATGCGCCGTACGTCTGCGAGGCCGTGGGCGGCCTCGTGCAAAAGCGTCTCCATCACCCGGCGGCCCCCGAGGGCGATCATCTCGCCGCTGGCGAACAGTTCGGAGACGTGGCCGTCATCGACGTTCCAGGTGCCGGCGGCGAAGTGGCCCCAGGTCACCTCGTAGCCGCGGTCCCCCTGCCCAGTGATCACCACAACTCGCGGGACGTCGGGGTGGTGAGTGCGGATGGCCGCCCATGCCGCTTCGAGGGCGGTGATGACGCGGCTGCCGAGCTCGAGGGTTTCAGTCACGCGACAGTCTTAACATGCTCATGTTAATTACGCGACCGTGTTCGGAAGGCCCGTAAAACAAGGCACAATGGGAGCTGCTGTAGCGTCCCAGTCCTCAACAGGCTGGGGCAGTCCCGTCGAGGGCCGCAGACGTTTTCTTGAGTCTCCGCCCCCTGAAGGACGGCTCCGAGAGAAGTGAATCCGTACTGGACTGTTTAGGGTGCAGCACGGGCTGTTGTCTCTCAGAGCGCTACACACCCCGTCCGCCGCTTCCGAGAGTGCGCGCACGGAGGAACTATCACTGCCCCGATAGAGGGTTACATAGGTGTTCTGCTGGATCTCACTAGGAAAGGGGAACAGGATGACGTCTAGCGCCGCAGTCATCCAGTTCACGGCGTAGACCGCGAATGGCTGGCCTCTGGAGCGTGCTCCAGGCGGCTGGCGCAGGAACCGTGATCACGGTAATCGGGATCGGAGTTCTCCTCCTCGGAGTGCATGCACTTAACACCCAGGCACTGGAGAGCAAGATCAGCGAGTTCGAGATCAGGGTACGAATCCTCGGTCTCCACGTCCGTTGGAGCAAGAACACATCGCAGGCTGACAAGGGCATAGACCCTCCGCCAGCCCAGGGAGCTGACTCCCCCGCCGACACCCCCGACAAGAACGGGGGTGCCGCCAAGACATAGCAGAACGCAGAAGAGCGCCCCGCCGTCCCGAAGGACGGCGGGGCGCAGTGCTGGGGTTTACAGCTCGCGGCCGGCGTGGACGCCGGGGTGCGAGCCCTCTTGGTAGGTCGGAGCCTTGGTCGAGCCGAGCAGCAGGCCCAGCGCGGGGAAGCGCTGCTCGAGGGCGCGGAACAGCCCGTAGTAGACGCCCGTGCCGAGCACGACGGCGCCCGCGCTGATCTGGGCCGCGGTCAGGCCCTCGATGGTGATGCCGTGCAGGGCGAGCCAGCCGAGCACGCCGCCGACGACGGACGGCACGACGGTGCGCCACAGCGACAGCAGCCACTGGTGGAACATGATCTCTCCTTCTCTGGCCGGTCAGCCCTTCGGGGCGCCGCCGGACCGGCTGTACCAGGTGATCTTCACCTCGGTCGACTTGCACTTGCCGAGCACGGACTTCGGCAGGTTGCCGCGCTCCAGGATCCGGACGTATCCGGAGGTTTTGCTGACGCAGCCGCCGTACGCGGCCGCGGGCTCGGCGAACGCCGTGGTGGCCGCCGCGCCCGCGCCAGCGGACGCCAGCATCAGACCGGCTACAGCGGCCACGAGCAGGGGCTTCTCCATGGGAACTCCTCAGTTGGTCTCGTCGATCCAGCCGGGCACGCGGTTGCCGGGCTGGTAGGTCTCGGGCTGCTCCTCGGGCAGGGCGTCCACTACAGGCCCGCGGCCTTCCAGCACGCCGACGTCCAGACGAGGCCGCCGCCGAGCTTGCGCGCGGCCTTCCACGCGGTGAGCAGCGCGACCAGGTCCGCGTCGGTCGGGTCGAAGTAGTCGCTCGTGCGGTTGGCGGCCTTGAGCAGCTTGCGCAGCTCGACCACGTGCTCGTTCTTGTCGCCGGGCCGCAGCTCGGGCAGGTCGTCCTCAGAGGTGCCCGGCCGCGGGGCGCCCCGCCTGATCCAGGCGTACAGCGGCTCGCCGGGGCAGCTCGTGGAGAAGCCGTCGCGGTGGCCCTTGATCTCCCGGCCGGCGTCGCCCTCGGCCCGCAGGTAGTCGATGGCGTCCCAGATGCCGGCGAGCATGCCGGTGGTCGGCTGGGTGTGGCCCTGCGAGCCGACGAGGGCGAGCACGGCATAGTGGCCGGTGTTCAGCCCGGCGCCGTTGGCGGCCGGAAGAGCGTGCGGGCCGCGGCCCATGAAGACGCGGCGGTGCGGACAGACGGCCAGGCTGTAGCCGATGTCGTTGTACGGCTGCTCGCGGGCGCCGCGCATGTGCATGGCCTGGATCTGCCGGACGAGCTCGCCGCAGATCTCGTGGTCCTTGACGATCCCGGACGGGACTTCGCCGCCCGTGTAGTGGATCTTGACGCCCTCGGTGTGCGAGATGCGGGTGTAGGTGGCGGCCGGCGTCTTCGCGCCCCACTGCCGCCGGGTGATCAGGTTCATGGGTTCCCTCTGGTCTGCTCGGTGCGGTGCTGCTCCAGATGCGTCGCCAGGCCGTCCTCGACCCGGCGCACGCCGTTTTCGACGCGGGTGATCGCGTCCCGCAGGCTGGTGCCGTGGTTGGGCCGCAGCTCGGCCTCGATCGCCGCGACGCGCTCCGGGAAGCCCGGCCGATACGGCACGCCCGGCCGGGCCTCCTCGCCGAGCCAGTCGTCGAGGAAGTGGGAGAGGCGGCGCAGCTTGCGGATCAGCAGCGAGAGCGCCTTCCACACCAGCGCGACCCCGGCGCCGACGATGCCGATCACCACGAAGACGTCGACCCAGAAGATTCCGGTCACGCCGCGGCTCCCCAGGGCTTGCGGCCCATGAACGTGTTCGGCGGCTTGATCTCGAAATCGGGCACGACCGGCCCCGCGCGACCGGCTCGGTAGTAGTCCACGGTCTGGCGGCGGGCCGCCACACGAGCAGGATCGAGCCGGGTCAGCGTCTTGACCGGCTCCAGCGGGTCCGCCGGCACCGTCACGTTCAGGCCCACGAAGTCGACCACGCCCTGTCGGAACATCCGGTTCTCCGGCACCATGGCGACGCGGTGCGTCTTGACGGACTCGATCCGGGCCAGGTGTGCGGCGAGCCGGTCGGCGTCGGGGACGCCCGGCGTCCAGCAGGTCGGCAGGCTATGCGTCTCCTGCAGGACCTCGGCCGCGCCCGGCCGCAGCGTGGCCAGGGCGTCGTGGGGGTTCGGAATCCACGGCTCGTGCAGGACGATGTCCAGCAGCGTGTCCATGTCGTCGACGGGGACGCCGTACTCGGCGCACCGCCACTCGAACGTCGAGTGCGGGATGATGTGGATGTGCGGGGCTCCGTCCGGCCGCACCCGGCTGATTCCCCACATCGGCTCAGCGCCGTCGTGGCTGGGACGCTGCTCAGGCTGCTCGCCTCCGCCCTGCAGCAGACTGGTCGTCGAGTAGCCAAGCTCGGCATCCCAGAGCGTCCAGATTTCGGCCACGTAGGCACCCCCTCGGGCATGAAGAAGGCCGGTAAGCGCGAGCACTTACCGGCCAAGCGATGATCGTTAATGGCGGTGCGACCACCAGTAGAAGGCTTTGCCGGACCACACGCCGCCGCCCGCCGACCAGCCGATGCTGAAGTCGGTCTGGTTGGACAGGTCCTCGCACCAGTAGAAGTTCGGGTTCGCGGCGCCGTCTCTGACCACCGCGACGGGCCCCATGTTGGAGGCCATGCTTGGCCCGTAATGGATGGTCACGCCAGTGAAGTCCGGCGCCACGGTGCCGCTGCCGGCGTGCACGGCGTCGTAGGGGTCGGCGGTGTTGGTGTCCCACACCCGTCCGCGCAGGTAGAACCTGCCGCTGCTGTTGGTGTAGATGTACGTCTCCGTGCTGGCGGACGCGATGCTGTAGCCGAACATCGCGTAGCCCTCGGCGATGTCGAGGCCGCCGCCGCGGCGGTTGGAGTTCGCCGCGTTGCGGATGCCCAGCCGGACGAGCCCGGCGGCCACCTGGAGCTCGGCGCGGGCCGTGGCGCCGGCGTTGGTGCCGCTGGTGATGAACGTCGTCGTTTCGCCCGGGTAGAGCCCGTCGACCGCGTACAGGCGGGCGAAGTTGGTGCTCGTGCCGCCGGGGTAGAACCGCAGGTCGAGCGTGCTGGAGTCGAGGACGAAGCGGCGGCCGGTCGCGCTGGACCGCACGATGCTGCCGGTGATCGTCTTGCCGTTGATGGCGTCGGCGCTGATCTTCTCGGCCGTGATCGCCCCGGCCTCGATCTTGTCAGCAGTGATTGCGGCAGCGGCGATGTGTCCAGCGGTGATCGCCCCGGCCTCGATCTTGTCGGCGGTGATCGCGTTCGCCGAGATGTGTCCGGCCTGGATCGCCAGCGCCTGGATCAGCCCGCCCGTGATCGTCCCGGCCGTGATCTTGGCGTCGGCGGGGATCGAACCCTCGATGATGTGCTCGGCCCCGTCGATAATCGCGCCGATCACGTCGGTGTCCACCAGCGGCTGGGTCTGGGCGGTCACCCGCGCCGACTCGCCCGAGATGTTGCCGGACCGGTCGATCGCGACCAGCCACAGTTCTCGATCGGTGTTGTACGGCTGGCCCGGCACCACGGCGGTGCCCGCCCGCTCCAGCCACTCGACCGCCTGGCCCTCGTCGTCGCTGTCGAGCGGGTCGCGCATTATTACCAGGACCCGCGCGAAGTCGAGCGGCATGCCCGTCCCGCCGGCGGTGAGGCCGTCCCAGGCGACGCGGAAGATACCGAGCCGGGAGTCCGCGACCGGCGTAGACGGCTCCGGCGGCGGCGTCTCGTCGTCCGGGATGACGATCTCGGCCGAGACCGCGGGCAGGCTGCGTGCCGACCCTGCGACCGCGATCACGCCGAACTGCCAGCGCGACTTCGGCTCGAGCGGACTGTATGTGACGGTCGTGCCGGTGGTGCGCGCCAGAACCCGGGTCGCGCCCGTGGTGGGCGGGGCGATGCCGATCAGCTCGTAGCCGTCCACGCTCAGCGCGGTTCCGTTGGTGTCCGCTGTGACGGAGGTCCACGACACGGTGATCTGGCCGTGCGCGTACCCCTCCTCGTCCAGGTAGGCGGCGGGGGAGACGAGCAGGCCGGTCGGCGCCGCAGGTTGCCGGTCGCCGCCCTCCGGCGCCGGATCCGAGCCGGAGCCGCCGGAGGAGATGCCGCCGTTCAGGATGCCCGCGGCCTGGCGGGCAAGGCGGATGTCCCTCTCCAGGAACCGATCGTTCAGCGTCAGGTTGCCGCTGATCAGGCCCGACACGTCGCAGGCCAGTGTGATCTGGCGGATCCGCAGCGGCTGCATCGCGCCCTGGTCGCCGGGGGCACGCACGTAGTCGCCGCTGGCGTAGTCGGCCAGCGGCAGCCAGCGCGCCACGTACGGCGTGATGCTGCGCGTGAGCTGCACCCGCTCCCGCGACGCGCGCTCCAGCGCATTCTGCCCCAGCAGCTGCGCGGTCCCGGTGTCGCTCACCCCGCCCTGCGACTGGTAGGTCTCCCACCGGCCCCACGGCATGGCGGCGGCCGGGTTGGTGACCTCGACCCGCAGCCCGTCCTCGCCGACGACGAGGATCGCCGAGGCGGCGTCCTCCAGCGTGGCGTCGTCGGGCGCGGAGTCGATGTCGCGGCCGAGGCGGAGCTCCATCGGGGCGGCCCCGCTCGCGCGGTTGGTGGCCAGGAGGGTGCCCTCGCGGTAGACCATCAGCTCGCGGTCCTGCATGCACCAGTCGATCTGGCCCTGCTCCGACAGATTGATCAGCAGCGCGAGGAGATCCACGCCCGGCTCCAGCCCGAGCGACATGGTCGTGCCCCACGCCTGGCCGGCCGAGTCGTGCGTGGCGGTGAAGTTGTACGTCAGGCCCGGCAGGGTGCCCCGGTTCTTGCCCTCGGAGATGAGGGTGGCCAGGATGTTGCCGGGCGTCGTTGCGGTGAACGGCCTCTTGCCGTCGACCAGGCTGAGGTCCGGATACAGGACGATCTTGCGGAGCTGCCAGGCCCAACCGGGGCAGTCGTACGAGCGCGCCCCGGTCCGGTCAGTACCGTCTCCAGAGCGCTTCACCCGCAGGAACCGGCCGCTGGCCGGCTCCAGCCAGGGCTCGCCGTCCACGGAGTACTCCATGGCGATCTCGCACGGCTCGTCGAGCAGCTCAGCGCCGGTCGCCGAGGCGCTGTAGGCCAGCCGGAGGCTGGACACGTCGTTGAGCGGCAACGCGGCCTCCCAGCCGAGATGCGCGGGCAGGACGCCCTGCCGGTTGCCGTTCGGCGCGTAGACGACCAGCCGAGCCGCCAGACGTTGCCGATCCCCAGGAATGATCACCTGCACTGGTGGCCCCCGATGTGCTGAGTTGAGGTGGTGGAAGAGAGCAACGCGGAGGCATCACGGCGGCGGAGTTGCCGATCTACATGAGGCCGGGCGGCATCGCGGCCGGCGAGGGTGCGGAGGGCTGAGCGGCCGAGGCCCGCTGCAGCTTGGCGACGGCGGCGGCCAGCAGCGCATTCTCGTAGACCAGCTCCGTGATCCGCGCCCGGAGCGCCTCAATGATGTCGTCGCGCTCCACCTGCAGGTCGGTCACGTCGTCTCCCTGTCGTGCGCCAGACGGCGCCGGTCGATTTCCATGCGGATCGCCGCGGCGGCGATCGGGTCCAGCCGGGTCTGCTCCCGGATCGCCTGCAGCGGATCAGCGGCAGCTCGGGCCGACCGGGCTCCGGGCGGTGCTGTGACGACCGCGCCATGCTCGGCCCGGCAGGCGTCGATCTGCTCGAGCGCTTGACTGCGCGCGGTGACCGCGTCGACCAGCGCGGGCGCGAGCGGCTGCAGCGTGCCGGCCTCGTGCAGGCCGATCAGCAGCGGCTCGTGCACGATGAGCTGCAGCGCCTCCTCCAGGTCCATGCCGAACTCGGCCGCGCGGTAGGCGACGGCGGCCTTGGGCAGGTAGTAGCGCCACTCGCCGGTCGGCGACACGTCCTCGGGCACCTGGTAGACGATCGCCCAGTACGGAACCGCGCCGTCGTCGGCGCTGGCCTCCTCGACCGCGACGACCGTCCACTCCTGCGCCAACGTGCCCCCTTGTTGATGGTCATTTGCGCCAGGCCCAGATCATCGCCGTCGCCGATCCGACTGCTCCGGAGGAGTCGCAGCGCAGGTTGAACCCGCTGGTCGACCGGGCGGTCATGTAGGAGGTGACGACCCCGGTGCCGCTGTAGGTGAGACCGATCGCGCAGAACGGCGTCGTCAGCATCGTGGCCGACCCCCACGCGATGGTGGACAGGCCGGAGTTGAGGTTGATGCTCAGCGAGAACATCAGCAGGCCTGCGTCGCCGCCGAAGTAGTCGAGGCGGCCCTTGTACTCGGCGACCGTCGAGGTGAACCGCCACCGGTTCAGCGCCGGCGTGGGGTCGTTGTAGCCGACCTCGAGCTGGGTGGGCTGGGCGAACATGTAGCCGCCGCTGGCCAGCGCGGTGCTCGGGTTGTAGATGTGCATGCGCCACTCGTCGCCGCGCTGGATCACCTGGGAGCGGCGGTCGCCGCCGCTGTTCAACCCGCTGATGTGGATGATTGAGCCGTCGTTGTCGACGAAGATGCGCGCGTAGTTGGTGCCCGTGCTCGGGTACCAACGGATCTCCGGGTCGGCGCTGCCCGCCGGGTTGACGATGATCCGGCGGCCGACCACGCCAGTGGAGAGCTGCCCGACGATGGAGACCGCGCCCGAAGCCGCCGACACGGTGACGGTTTGCGCACCGCCGCTGTCGTACGCTTCCAGCCCGTCCTCGTTGAGCTCGACCCGGGCGGCGCCCGGGTCACCGGCGACGATCCGGGTGGCCAGCGCCAGCACCGCCTGGAGCTTGTCAGCGGTCACAGCCTCGGCGGCGATGTGCGACGCCTCGATCGCCCCGGCCGCGACCTTCGCCGCGGTGACGGCGTTGGCGGCCAGGGCCCCGGTGGTGATGCTGCCTTCGGCCGCGTCGCCGTCGACGAGCGGCACCGTGGCGATCGTCGCGCTGGGCGAGGCCGCGGACTCGTTGCCGGAGTGGTCGACCGCCGTGAAACGGAAGTCCCGGTCGGCCCCGTACGGCAGGCCGGGCACGACGATGCTGCCAGCCGCGTCCAGGTAGCCGATCTCTTCCCAGCCGGGAGCTAGCGGGTCCTGCATCCAGACCCTGACCCGGGCCAGGTCGGTCGGCATCGGCTCGGCCCCGGCACCGAGGCCGTCCCAACTGACGTGGACCACGCCGAGTCGGGTGGCCAGCAGGGGAGTGGTGGGCACGGGCGGCGCGTCCGGGTCATCGGCGATCGCCTCAACCACCGGGGGCGCGGAGAAGCCGCCTCGGCGGCCGTTGTTGACGGCGCGGACCTTGAAGGCCCACGTCTCGCCGACCGGAAGCGGCGAGTACGTCGCCGTGGTGTCGTCGGCCGGCGTCACCGCCAGCAGCAGCCACGGCAGGCCGACCTCGTTCTTCCGGCCGTACAGCTCGTAGCCCGAGATGTCGAGCGCGACGCCAACGACGTCCTGGGTGACCGCGCCCCACGTAGCCGTGATCTGCCCGCGTGCGTAGCCACTGGTATCGATGAAGGCGGCTGAGTCCACGATCAGGCCGGGCGGAGCGGTTGGGGTGCGCGGCGCCGGGGCCTCCGGCGCGGGCTTGGCTCCGGAGCCGCCCGAGGAGGTCGAGCCGCCGACGATGCCGGCCGTGCGCCGGGCCAGCCGCAAGTCCCGCTCGAGCAGCCTGTCGTTGAGCACCAGGTGCCCGGCCAGCGCCCGCTTGTGGTCGCGGGTCAGGGTGATCTGGCGGACGCGCAGGCTCTGCATGGCGGCGGCCTCGCCGGGGGCGAGCACCAGGTCGCCGGGCGCGTAGTCGCGGAACGGCAACCAGCGCGCGGTCTCCAGAGCGATGCTGCGGGTGCGCTGCACCCGCTCGCCGGACGCCCGCTTGATCGCGGTGTCAGCCAGCAGCGTTGCCGTGCCCGGGTCGGACACGCCACCCTGGCCGATGAACATCTCCCACCGGCCCCAGGGCCCGTGCCCAGCCGAGGAGACGTACGACTGCTGGAAGCCTGCGTCACCGACGACGAGCACCGCGCTGGCCGCATCCTCCAGCGTCCCGACCTCGGGCGCCTGGGTGATGTCGCGGCCGTAGCGCAGGTCCACCGGGGCGTCTCCGGCGGCCAGGTCGTTGTGCAGGGTGTCGGCGTTGAAGACCCGCAGCTCCCGGCCCTGCATCTGGAAGTCGATCACGCCCTGTTCGGCCAGGTTGATGAGCGTGGTCAGCAGGTCCAGGCCGGGCTCGTAGTAAATCGTGAGGACCTTCGCCCACTCGACTCCGGCACTGTCGTGCGTGAGCGTGAAATCCCAGGTCACGCCCGGAAGCGCGCCACGTGTCTGCCCTTCAGTGAGCCAGGTCCGCAGGATCGCGCCGGGCGTCGCGGACAGGAAGGCGCGTTTCCCGTCGACCAGCGGGGCGCTGCCTGAGTAGAGGATCAGTTTCCTGAGCATCCAGACGAAGGCGGGCAGCTCGTACCGCACCACCTCGGCCTGATCAGTGCTGTCGCCACGGCGCAGGATCCGCAGGAACCTGCCGTCCGGCGGCTCCGTCCAGGTGACGCCGTCCGCCGACCACTCGATCGCGACTTCGCACGGCTGCTCCAGCAGCTCCGCACCGACCGCGCCGGCGGCGTAGGCCAGCCGGAGTCCGCCGACGTCGTTGAGCGGCCAGGCCGCCTCGAGGCTAAGTGGCTGCGGAATTGAACCGAGGCGGTCGCCGTTGGGGGCGTGGGCGACGAGTCGGAGGTCCACAACACCTCCGCCGTTCGTCAGACCTGGGTTTCGTCAGACCTGGGTTATGGCGGCCTTAGACCGCAACGGTTTGCCGACTGCATAGAGCAGTGAAATCGGTTCAAAAAAAAGAAGGTCACTTCAGCCCCGCTCGCAACATGGCGGCAGAAAGCACGCAAAGCACATCCGCTAACACACGTGCGCGACTCGTGAGCAGCGCGTGCATAGATTACGATTCACGTCATATCCAAGGACGCTTACTCTTCCGCTCCGGTCCACACCCTAGGGGTTGATCGGAAAGGCCGGGGTCGCCCCCAAGGTCATCCGGCCCAGGAGGACAAAGTGTCGTTGCATATCAATGAGGAGCAGAACGACGAGGAGAAGCTGGTGATGCTGCAGCTGCTGCTGATCCTGTTGGATTGGCTCCTCAAAGGTGGAGGGCTCAGCTAGGTGGCTGCCTAGCCGAGCCCTCGGGTGAAAGGCGGGGTCCTGGTTCGGGATGAAAAACGGGCCAGGACCTCCTTCTATGCACTTCACTACGCTTTCAACTTCAAGCGGTCTCGCTTAAATTCTCTTGAGCTCCAGCGACAACGATAGGACACCCTTACGCCTGGATGGCGCGGGGGCTACATGGTTATATAGCCATTAGGCCGTGCCCTATAGTAACGGCGAGCTATCCTTTGGGACACATATGGTCGTCGCGGCATGCCCGGGCTCCTCCGAACCGAGGACTACGCGCAAGAGGTCATCCTGGCCGTCCGTTCGGCGAGTTGCTAACGGCCTGAAGTCAGGAAACCGTCCAGTCGTCCTCGAGCAGGTCGCTCATCGAGGCCAGCCACGGCACGAACGAGCCGTCGGCTGCGTGCAGCATCAGGTACGGCCGGAACCGGCGGACAGTTCCCTCGGCGATGCCGGTGGCCAGCGCCGTGTTGGAGTTGATGGGGATGCCGTCCGGGTAGCCCTGCTGTAGGACGACGAACATGCCCTGGCCGTTCCATCCCGTGCGGGAGATCTTCTTGCCCGCCTTACAGTGGCGAAGCGCCTCGGAGAAGTCCATGGGTGCCTTTCAGGCTAGAGCGATGATCGGGAACTGATCGAACGGCCGCCATGCAGGTGCGGACATGTTCAGCACGGCAGGCAGCTCTGTGACCTGGGTGCTGACATCGCTGGCGAGCAGGTGCATGAAGGGGCCTGCGAAGCCGTTCGGCGCGAATGTCATGACCACGGCGTCGGTCGCGTTCGCCACCGAGACGACCACCTTGACCTTCCGCAGGTCGTCGGACGCTGCGATCGGTGCCGGGAAGTGGGCGGAATGCCAGGCGCTGTCCCACATCACGGTGGTCGGATCGGTGATCCCGATGGGCAGCATTACGCCAGCGAGGTTCTGGTAGACCCCGGCTTGGATGGTGCCGGCGGAATCAGTGAAGCCTCGCATTGCGATCGCTACGCTGGTGCATTCCTGGCCAGGCGGGATGTACAGCGTCATCGCATAGGCGAGGGGAACGTCACCAGGCGGCACGGGGACCTCGGCGTTGGTTAGCCACGTCGGAACTGTCTGGGTGAAGCCGTACTGGCCCGGCGACCGATACTCCAGATGCTGATGCATTCAATCTCCCTACAGATAGGAGCGGCGAGCGCGGATCTCGATCTTGGATGCCACCGTGGTGGAGGTCGCCGTGGTGGTGACGAGCACCACGCGCGAGAACGGGTCGAGCACGCCCACGGCGGGGACGAGGTGGAGCCATCTGAACGCCGAGCCAGGGCCGGTGGCCTGGATGGTGCCGGTGACGTCGGTGACGTCCGGGCCGGGCGTCAGGTCCCAGGTGTCGATCGTGGCCTTGGAGGCGCGCATCGCCGCGCAGTCGATGAGCAGCCGCTCGCCCGCGAGCAGCCCGGATGGCCGCATGACGGTGCCGCCGGTCGCCACGTCGACGACGGTGGGATTCACGGCCGGCCCGGTAATGCGGATCAGCGCGTCTGTGATCGGGCCGGTCGAGCCCGCCAGCGTGGTCACCGGCTGGGAAGCGGTGTTGGCTGAGCCTGTCCACGTGCTGGTGATCTCGTCGCGCCAGTACACGCCGGGCACGCGCACCACGGCGGTGACCCGGGCGCGGGCGGCGCCGATGCGCACGTCTGGCTCGGACACAGCGGTGATGGTCACTTGCGCCTCGCGCACGATGGTCCCGGCCTCGTACCGCAGCGTCATGAGCCGATGCCGCACGCCGAGTAGCGCGGCGAGAGCTTCCAGGTTGTGTTCCAGCTGCTCGTAACCGCCGTCCTCGCCGGCGGGCGTGCGCCCGGTGACGACCAGGCCCAGAGGGACCGTGGTCGTCTCGTGGTCGAGGCCGACGATCGGAAGCTCTCCAGCGCGGCCGGGCACGGTCACCTCGACCGCTCGCACCCCGGGCAGGGGGCGGCGGCGGGTGTCGGGGGTGAGGTGCCAGCAGCGTGCTGGATGGTCGAGCGGGATCCCGTCCAGGTTGTAGGTCGGCACGGGTCAGACCACCCCCAGCATGCCCGCGAGCGCCAGCCCGCGGTTGATCGTGTCGGATGTGGCCTCGGCCTGCGGGTTGTACGCGGTCACGTGGATGACCGTTGTCCCAGCGCGGCCGGAGCCGGTGACGCTCTGCCCGGTCGCGCGCATGTCGGCGGTCAGCTCCGGCCGGAACGAGCTGGCCAGGTCCTCGGCGATATCCGCGGCCGCGGTGAGCACCTGGCGGCTGGTGGCGAGCATGCCGGCGCGCATGCCGAGCATGGTCTGCTCGCCGATACCCGCGAAGACCCGGCTGGGGGAGTGGATGCCGAGGGCCTGGCGGACCCAGTCCGGCATCAAAGTCCGAAAGAAATTGAAGATCACGTCCCGGAACCAGGCTCCGGCCGCCTGGATGCCGTGCCACAGGCCCTCGAGCAGCGCCCAGCCGAGCTGGCCAACCACCCCGAGGAAGTCGACGATCGCGCGCCCGGCGGTGCCGAGGGCGCCGGTCAGGTCACCACGCAGCAGCCGCGCCACGGCGTCGACCAGGCTGACCAGCGGGGGGAGAAGCTGCATGGTGAGCTGCAGCAGGGGCGGCAGCAGGGGAAGGATCACCGGTAGCAGGTCGGTGAAGCTGCGAATGATCGACAGCAGGTGCGGTCCCAGATCACGCAGCGCGGTCAGCAGCGCGGTCCCGGCGATCACCGTCAGGGTGGTCAGATCGGGCAGCAGCGGCACCACGGCGGCCGTGAGCTGGGAAAACGCGGCAACCAGGAAAGTGCCGACGATCTCGGCGGCCTGCGCCGCGAGGGCGATGAGCGGCTGGAGGGCGGGCAGCAGCCCAGTCGCCAGGTGGCTGATCAGGAGCGCGACCTGGGGGAGAAGCGGCAGGATCGCGGGGAGGAGGTTGTTGATCAAGGAGGCGGCCAGGCCGACGAGCAGCGGTACGAGCGGGGCCGCCGCGATCAGGGTCTGGCCGAGGGCCGCGACGAGCAGGTGGATGGACGGCAGGGTGGTGGCGATCCCGGCGGCCAGGCTGCCGACGATCAGTGCCGCGAGCTGCCCGATCACCGGGAGCAGGGGAGAGGCCGCGACCATCAGGACCGAGAGCGCCTGACCGGCGACCAGGAGCGCGGGCCCTACGGCGGCCACCCCTTGGCCGAGCGCGTTGAACACGGCGAGGAGGCCGGGCTGCAGCGCGGCCAGGGCGGGCACCAGCGCCTGAACCGCGCCGGTCAAGATCGGCCCGGCGAGCAGCGCGAGCTGCCCGAGGATCGGGGCGAGTTGCCCCACCCCGACCGCCATGGCGGCGAGCACGGGGGCCAGGGCGAGTGCGGCGGTGCGCAGCGCCACGAAGATCGACACCAGGGTCTGCTGGCCCTGGCCCGAGCTGACGAAGTCCGCGATGCTGCCCACGAGCGTGCCGAGCACGCCGAGCGCGTCGCCGCCGGCGGCGCGCATCGCGTCGAAGACGCCGGAGATGATCCGCCACACGTCCAGCGCGATCTGGCCGAGCTGCCGGAACACCTCGACCGCGCCCTGCATCCAGGCGAAGGCGCGGCCGGAGTCGGCGGCGGACGACAGGAACTCACCAACCCGCACGGCGAGCTGGGCGATGCCGGGGGCGAGCGAGGCGGTGAAGTCGGCGCCGACGATCGCGAGCTTGGTGAAGCCCGTGAGTAGCGGCTCCACGGCGACTTGCAGGTCGGAGACGATGGAGCGCAGCCGCTCGAACACGACGATGACCGCGTTGACGGCGAGCCCGGAGCGGGCGAACTCTGCCACACGCGCGCCAGCGCGGCCGATCTCGGCCGCGACCGACGACATGCCTGTCCACAGGGGGCCGAGCAGGACCTGCGCGACGGCGGAGAGCTGGCCGGCCAGCGGGGCGAACAGGGCCTCCTGCACGCTGCGGCGCAGCGCGTCCAGGGTGGGCTTGAGCGCTCGAAGCTCACGAGCGGCGGCCTGCGCCGCGGGGGCGAGCTGGGCGAGCGACTCCTCGAACTTGGCCCGGTCGTCGCCGAGCGCGGCCTTGAACGCGTCCTGCACGCCGTACAGGCCGACTGCCAGGGTGGCCAGCGCGGCGGCGCCGAGCGCGGCAGCGCCGGGCAGCGCGGCCAGCGCGCCCACGGCGGGGGCCAGGGCGCTGCCGAGCACGACGACGCCGTGCGCTGCCGCCGCGGCGGTGGCGCCGAGCAGTGCCAGCTTGCCGGCGGCGAGCGTGATCTGCGTGCCGAGCCGGACGACCGAAGCGGTCACGCCGACGCCGAGCGCGGCGAAGGATCCGCCGACTCGGTCGGCCATGCGGGCGGCGGCCGAGGAGATGCTGTCGGTGTGGAGCCCGGCCGCGCGGGCGGCGGCGCGTAGGTTGCCGACAGCGCGGATCAGGTCGCGCGACAGGGTGTCGCGTAGCCCGATCGTGGCGAACAGCGTGCCGACGTTGATCGCCACCGCGCGCCACCTCCCGTGGGGTTCGGAATGGAGGTGGCGCGCGGCGACGAGGTCAGGCGAGGCCGAGCGCCGCGGCGTACTGCAGGCCGCGGTTCATGGCCTTGCTGCTGGGCTCGGACACTGGGTAGTAGACGGTCTGGTTGATGACCGTCTGAGCGCCAGCCTTGCCCGGGTAGTCCACGCCGGGGAGCGTGGCGATCTGGTCCGCGCCGAGGACGTGGGCGGCGGGGGCCGCCTTGCCGGCCAGGCGGTTCGCCTTGGCGAGCGCCGAGTGCAGCAGTGACGTCTTCGCCGACTTGCCGTTCATGGCGTTGCGCACGGTGTCCACGGCGAGGCCGGCGAGCCGCTGCGCGGTGCCGGTCAGCGTCTTCTCCTCGGAGGTCATGCCCTGGATCAGGCCGAGCACGTTGTACCGGCCGATCTCGGCGAACACCTTGGACGGGCTGCTGATGCCGAAGATCCCCTTGACCTTGTCGACGACGCCGGAGGCCAGATTCGTGATCGTGTCGACGAAGGCGTTCCAGGCTCGGACGAAGCCGTCCTTGATGCCTGTGACCAGGTCGGAGCCGAGTGACCAGAGCTTCTTGAAGGCTCCGGTGATCGTGTTTCCGAAATTGATCACGCCCTGCTTGATCGTGTCGAACGCGCCTTGGAAATCGCCGGTCAGGAGCTTGGCCAGGGCGGTGACGATGGAGATGACCAGCGGGAGGATGGACGTTCCGAGTTGGATCAGGGGTGGCAGGAAGGGGGTCACGGCGCCGACGACCTTGGCGAAGATCGTTGCGGCGAGTTGCAGGATGGGGTTGAGGGCCTTGATCAGCTCCAGGATCGGAGGCAGGAGCGATTGACCCAGTTGAGTGAAAACGGGCAGGATCGGCGTAAAAGCGGTCAGAACAGTTGAAATAGCCTGAACTAGGGCGCCGCCTAGTGCGCCGACGATCTCTCCGACCAGCGGAACCAGGGGGAGGAGTGCGGGCAGCAGGGCGGTCGCCAGGGTGCCGACGAGCTGCGCGACCGGCGGCAGGAGTGGCATCACGGCGCTGATCAACTGACCGAAAACGCCTGCTAGCTGGCCGATCACGGGCTGTAGCTGAACTAGCACCGGCTGTAGAGCAGCGGTGATCGTTTGGGCCACCTGGACCAGGACGGGCAGGAAGGCGCTGGCCAAGGTGCCCGCGAGTTGCAAGATCGGCGGGAGCAGTGGAAGCAGCGCCGACGCGATGCCTGCGAAGTTTGTCAGCAGTTGTCCGATGAGTGGTCCGAGCTTCACGAGCACGGGCGCGAGCTGCGCCGACAAGGTCGACGCGATCGTGGTCAGCCCGCCCATGAGCGGCCCGGCCAGCGAGCCTGCGAGCTGGACCAACGCGCCGAGCAGGGGGCCCAGGGCCTGGAGAACACCGCCAAGCCCCGTCACCAGGGTCGCAAGCAAACCGGAGTTTTCGGACAAAGCAGCCGAAACCGGGGCAAGAAACCCCGCGAGCTGCCCACCGAACTGGCCAAGACTGCCCGCGAGCTGGCCCAGCATGGGCGCCGCCGCTCCGACGATGCCCTGGACGGCAGGCAGAATCGGCTGCAGGAAGGCGCTCAGCCCGGCCGTGGCCTGCCCTATCAGGGGCGCTAGCTGGGTGAACATGCCCTGCAGGGCAGGGGCGACCTGCCCTGAGAAGATCGTCTTCAGCGACCCGGCAGCGGCGATCAGCGGCCCCTGGAAGACCGTCGCCGCGGAGGCCAGCTCCCCCTTCACGGAAGTGCTCAGCCCGGCGAAGGCGGCCTTCACCGCGGGCGCCTGCGCCGCCGCCGTGATGCCGATCTTCGCGATCGCCACCGCGCCGCCCACGAACGCCGCCGCCAGCACGCCGCCGGCCGCGACACCGGCCGCGCCGACTCCCGCCAGCGCGGCGCCGCTCTTGATCGAGGTCGACGCCAGCCGGGAAGCGGACGAGGCGACGGTGGAGCCCATTCGCGTGGCCGCCATCCCGGCCGCGATCATCGCCGCCTGGACGCCGGTCGCGTGGACCTTGATGCCGGCCACCGCCCGGCCGAACGGCCCGGACATCTCGTCTCTGAAGGAGAGCGAGGCATACAACTCGCCGATCTTGAGCGCCAACGCTCACTCACCTCCGATGGCGGGGTTTGTCGTCGTCGGGGGCGAGCGCCCGCGCGATGCGGGTTTCGGCCTTCAACAGGCCGAAGATCCGGATCCGCAGCCAGCGCCAGGTGCGGGAGGTGAGCAGGCCGGGAGCGTCAAGGTCGAGGCCGTAGCACTCGTGCAGGTCGGCCTCGATGAGCGCCCACCGCTCCAGCAGTGCCGTCCAGGTGACCGCGGGAGAGTCGACCGACAGGCCATCGCCCGGCTCATACCAGTCGCGAAGCCCCGTTACTTCGTCGATCGGGCCGCCGCGCGACCCGTCTTCGTCGGGGCCTGAGCTTCCGGGCTCGGGCCCTGCTCCCAGTACGCCTCGGCCGCCTGCTCGTTGCCGGCCACCCACATGAACGCCGTGATGGCGACGTGCTTGAGCTTGGGCCAGGACACGCCATCCGCGATCAGCTCGGCGTAGACGGGGCCGAGCACCCGCTGGTACAGCTCCAGCTCGCGCACGTCGTCCAGCTCCACCTCGGGCACGTCCTTGCCCTGGGCCGCGGCCACGCCCGCCTCGGCTAGCCGCTGGCAGAACAGGCCGGTCTCGGCGCTCGGCGCCGGGATGCGATAGGTCTTGCCGCCGACCGGCAGCTCCAGGCCGTCGCTGAAGAAGTCGTCGAGATCCTTGAAAGCCATCAGTCGGCCGCCGGGTTCTCGACCTGAATGGGCTTGCCCTGGCCGGTCAGCTCGACCTCGAACGGCTCGAGGTCAGTCACCTCGCCGCCACCACCGCCGTACTGGACGGCGGCCGTGCCCTCGTAAGCATCGGGGCTGCCGTCGCGCCGGTACCAGCGGACGTGCACGTTCGCGGTCAGGCCGACGACCAGACCAGCCTGGCGCAGGTACTCCTGGCCCGGGTCCGGGATGAACGTCGCCGAAGAGTCGTCGCGCTTGCGGCGGCCCTCGATCTCCAGCGCCCAGGTGCGCTGGGTGACGACCTCGCTGCCCCAGCCGTCCGAATCGAAATCCGAGTCGTCCTCGGTCTCGGCGTCCAGGGTGAATTCCATGCTGGTCAGGCCCCGGACCGTGGTCCACACCGGCACGGCAAGGGTGCCGGTGTTGACCTCCAGGGTCCAGTCCTTGGCCAGCAGCGATCGCAGTGCCACGGCCCCTCCTTGGGCGTAGGCGCGGTGAGTGAAAGCACTTACCGCGTGGTGGTTCGGGGAAGATCGCGGGTTAGCCGGGGCGGTGCGTGCTCGGCCTGTGGACCCGGATGGAGTAGGAGTCGGCCCGCTCCCAGCGGCCGGAGCCGTCGACGCCGAGCGGCGCGACCACGGTGCGCAGCGCCTGCAGCAGCAGCACGCCGCCGTCGAGCACCATGTCGGATAGGCCATGGAGTGCGCCGAACACGCTGTCGGCCAGGTCGTCCACGATGCGCGGGTCCTGCCCGGCGCGGATGCGCGCCTGGACGAGGACCTGCGAGTCGGGTTCGGTCGGGTCGTCGCCGCCGGGGCCGACGCCGTATACGGCCAGCGTGAGCGCGGTGTCGGGGGCGGCCGGCAGGCCGCCGATCGTGATGGCGATCTCGTTGCTGGCGTAGATGCCGTTCGGGTGCCACACCCCGGCGCCGGAGGCCGCCAGGTGCTCGGCGAGCCCGGACAGCAGCGCGCGGGTCCAGGTCACTCGAACACCTCGCGCAGGTACTTGGCCAAGATCGCCTGCATGTCCTCTGCCTTGACGGCGACCGCCTTCTCCAGGAACTTGGCCTCGCCGACCTTGTGCCGGAGTTCTAGGCGTTCGTGGACGTAGACGGCGTACGGGACGTTGTAGGAGATCGCCGCCTCGAGCGCGGCGGGGTCCACCGACACCTCGGCGCTCGCGCGGAGGTGTCCTCGATCCTTGGGCGTGAGCTCCACCGCGTAGGTGCGGGTTTCCTCGGCCGCGTGCCGCAGGCCCTTGATGACGGCCTGCCGCTGACGGGCGGTGAGCTCGGCGGGGTTGATCTTCAGGTCGAGGTCAGCGCCGCTGACCCTCGTGGTCGTCATCGGCACACCACCTCCACATGGTTCGGCGTGGGGAGCAGCCCTGCGTCGCGGTTGAACGCGGTGATGACCGTGATGGTCCGGCCGCCCGTGGTCACCTTGGATCCGGCCGGGCAGACGGTGCCGGGTGGCAGGTAGAGGGTCGTGTCGGAGACGACCTCCAGGCCCTGCTCGTCGCGGACCAGACGGCGTTCGTCGTCGACCAGGCATCGCACCGTGACCGGCGGCCCCCAGACCGGGCCGTACGCGCCGTCGCCCAGGTAGGGCTCGATGGTGGCCTCGTGCTGTAGCAGCCACTCGGGAAGCACAGGCGGCCTCCCGTCACCAGGTCGCGGCGTCGAACACGTAGCCCGGCAGGAGTCCGGCGAGCTGGAGGATGCTGACGGCGTCGGGCGCGTGCCGGGCGGGCCCGGAGTTGTCGCCGCCGGCCCGCTTCAGGCTGACCGAGCCGATCTTGACGTCGCTGAACGCGGCGGCCACGCCGTACTCGTCGCCCACCGCCTTCATCCACGCGGCCTGCGAGCAGGTGGCGCGGGCGATGGCCTCCAGGTGGCCGGGCTCGGTCGGGAGCTGCGTGGTTTCGTCGATCGGATACCAGGCCGAGCGCAGCAGCTCGTCCACCCGCTCCGAGGCCCGCGCCAGCCGCCGGTCGATGTCGGCTGGCGGCTCCTGCGAGGTGTACTCCTGGTAGTCGTCGGCGGTGGCGTACACGGGCTGCATGTCAGGCCGCCGGGTACTCGATCAGCTGCACCGACAGGCCCGCCACGGCGGAGTAGTCCAGGTGGACCTTGCCGTTGGGCTGCCGGTACACGGAGGTGAAGGGCCCGATCGTGACGTCCCCGGTGGTGGCCGGGATGGTCACCTCCAGGTCCTCCACGTCCAGTCCGTCGACCTGCACGGCGGTCGGGACGGTCACGGTGCGCGCCGCGGCGTCGGTGTTCTTCAGCCGCACCAGCCGCCTGCCGTTGTCGCCGAAGGCGTGGCCGTCCACGTTGGCCGCCGCCCCGGCCCAGGCCAGACCAGTGCGCGAAGTGGTCACCGGGGTCAGATCAGTCCTCGCCATCGGGGCCTCCGTACTCCTCGATCAGCGCGTCCTTACGCAGGGCTCGCGCGTCGGATTCCGTGGCTCCCCGGGCAATCGCGTAGGCGACCCACGCGGCCTTGGGAGCGTTGTCGGGCGGCCGGGGGAGCGTGACCTGCTCGGCGGCCACGAGGTCGTCGACGGTAACCATCACGACCTGGTCGGCTGCGTCTGCGTCCGGGGCGCCGTCGTGTCCGGCGGTGTCCGGAATCATCCGGCCCACTCCGGTCTCGTCCGGGATGTCGTCGAGCGGAGCGCCGATCATCGCCCAGTTGGGCAGCGCATCCAGCCGCGCGGACCGGGCAGGCAGGTCGACCACCTGCCCGGTGCGTGAATTGCGGTAGCTCCACATCAGGCAGGCACGCTCGTCATGAAGTCGACCTGCACCGTGACCGACGTCGGCGTACCCGCCACGCCGGCCACCACGGCGTTGATGCCGGTCCCGGCGGCCACCGTGGCGTTGTTGAGCGTCGTGGTGGCCGCCCACGCGTCCGTGGTCGAGGCCAGCGGCGAGGCGAGCACGTTGCTCGCGCCGTTGACGATCTGCACGGTGGCGGTGGTGCCGCCCGCCCGATAGACGCGCACGGCGGTGATGACCGCGCCGACCGGCACGTACGCCAGCGCGTACGTGCCGGCAGTACCAGCCGGGATTACCGCCTGCTTGGTGTAGGAGCGGACGTGGGCGAGGGAGACCTCGCCCATCTGCCCGTCAATGCTGTGGGTCTTGTAACCCATTTGGGCCCTCCTTCAAGGCTCCGGGCATCAGAAAAGCCCGCCATTCTTGACGGGCTTCCGGCTTATTTCCCCGCGTCTATCACGGGTCGCCGACGTCCTTACCCTTGATGAGGACAGCGCGATTCGGGTCGAGCGTCTTCGTGCCGTAAAGGCAGTCGATCGAAACGACGTCCTGCTTCTTGTCCAGGTCGTAGTCCATGACGACCCGGAGGCCGAAACCCTTGTACGACTCGACGGCGGCGTTAGCCGCGCCCTGCGGAAGCACCAGAGGGCGCGTCACGAGGGCGAAAGCCGTGCGGTGGAAAGCGACGCCGACCTCGGTCGTGGACGCGCCGGTAACCTGCGTCGGAATGTGGATGTTCTGCGTCTGGTAAGGGTCGAAACCGAAAACCCGGCGACCCAGAGACGCCTCCCGGAGACCATCGGTGTCGCCGCGAGCGTCGGCCCGGTTGAACAGGTCGTCGCCCAGCCACAGCGCCTCGAGCTCCGGACCGACGACCGCGTAACGGTCGCTGGCGGGCACGTTACGCTGGTTCAGCACCCGGCGGGCGTCGATACCGGTGCGCGGGTTGTTGTGCGTGAAGACGTTCGCGCCGGCCGGGTTGGACGGCCACTGACCGGTCCGGCCGACCTCCTGGAGAATGTCGTCGCGCAGCGACAGAATATCGCGGTCGATCTTCTGGCTGATGGCCTCCATCGCCGGATTGAGAAGCTGCGCCCCGAAATCCTCGATTTCGAGAGTGAGCTCCTCGGTCGTCACCGCGAAGGAAACGTCCGCGAAATGGTTCAGCGTCACCGGGATAGAACCCTCGGACGCGTTCTGGATCGTGATGCCCTGCTGCCGCGTGTACTCCTGAGCGGTGAACACGGCGGGCTTGCGGACATTCACGGTGTCGCCGATCCGCGCGGCGAACTCCGAATCGTAGTCGCGGTGCACGAGCTGCGCCATGACGCAGGTCTCGTACAGCGTCGCGAGCGCCTGCTTGGCAATCACGCTTGGCGTGAGGAAAGTATTAGGCACGGCGGCCTACTCCTTAACGGAAACGGGAAAGACGACTGATCAGGCGCTCTTCTTCTTGCGCGCCTTACGGAAGTCGTCGATGGACATGAGCTCCGGATCGCTGGAGCGCCCACCGGACCCGCCGGTGAAGTCGCCGCCAGACCGTGCGGGCGGACCGGCCGCCGACATGGCCTTGAACTTGGGATTCGCTTCAATCGCGGAGGTGATCGCCTCGTCGAGCGAGGTTTGGAACCCCTCCGTGGTGGGGTCGAAATCGTTGATCGCGCGCAGGAAGCTGCGCGAATCGAGGAGGGCCTCGGCGTCCGCGCCGAGCTTGCCGCTGGCCTTGTGCACGGCCAGCTCGACCATCGCCCGGCGGTGCAGGTCCTTCTCGGCGTCGCGCTCCTGCGCGGTGGTGTCGCGCTCGGAGGTGAGCCGGTTGATGATCTCCTGCGGGTCCGGCGGCTTCTCCTCCTCGGCGACCAGGCCGAGCGCCTTGCCGATCTTCGTTGCCAGCTCCTGCTGGGCGCTGGCCATCAGCTCCTCGGCGGGCGGGCCCTGCGCCTTGGTCGCCGCATCCGCCGTCTGCTGGGCCTCAGCGAGCTTGGTCCTGTAGTTGACGGCGTCCGTCCTGGCCCTGCGCAGTTCCTTCTGCGCCCAGCCGGGCAGGTCGTCGATCGTGCGGGGGTCCGGCTTGGCAGTCTCGCTGCCCGTGCCGGTCTCACCAGCGGGATCGCTTTGAGCAGCCGGGTCCTGCCCGGTCTCCTCCTCGGCGGTACCGTCCTCGTCATCAGGGGCTCCGCCCGCGATGAGGTAGATCGGCCTGCCGTCCTTGCGGTAACCGAGCAGCGCGCCGGGCGTCTGCAGGTCCGCAGCCGAATCGTGCATAGATGCCCCTTCAGGCGACATGAGATAGGGGCTCGCCACCTGGGCGAACCCCCGCGAAACATGAGTGGTGGGGCCTACATCTGCTCCCACTTCGAGCCGTAGTCGTTCCGGTCGTCGGCGCGGTCCAGCCGCGCCTCAACGTCATCGGCGACGGTCGATCGGTCGAGCTTCAGCAGGGCCTCCCGCGCAGCACGGGCGGCCTGGCCCGTCTTCTGCGCGGGCTCGGCCAGCGCCCGCGCCTTCGCGCGGGCGGCGGCTGCGGCGTTGCGGGCCTGCAGGAGCGCCGCCTGCGCCCGAGAGCGCTGGCCACGCGGGGCGTCCTGGGCGGCGCGCTGCGCCTGAGCGACCTCGCGCTCCAGCCGGTCAACCTCCGCTTCCGCCTCCTGGCGGGCAGTGTTGGCGGCCACCATGTCCGCCTGCGCCTGCCGATAGGTGGCCGCGGCCGCCTCACGGTCTCGGAGTGCCTCCGGGGGCGGCGCCGCCTCGGCCTCCTGGGCACGGGCGGTCAACGCCCGGCCCCTGGCGACCTGCGCCGCGTTCAGCGCCTTCTTCTCCGGCAGCCGGGCGATGTCTCGATCGCGTCCCGCCCGCAGCCGTCGCACGTCGTCGGCCAGCTTGCGATCCAGATCGCGCAGCTTCTTGTCGGCCGCCCACGAGCCGCCGCCGCTGAACGGGTCGTCGTCTTCCTGGGTCGCCCGAGCGGCAGCCTCCTCGGCTTTCGCCCGCTCGCGGGCGTGCCGCTCGCGCAGCTCGGCCTCTTGCTTGGCGTACCGTTCGGTGGCCTTCTCCGTCGCGCGCGCCAGGCGCTCCTGCGCCTGGCTGATCTGGTCGGCCAGCTCCTCCGGAGAGGACGCCGGAGTGTCCGGCTGCTGGGTGCGCCCCTTGGCGGCCTCGTCCCTGCGGCGGGCGAACGTGGCGTCGCGGTGCTCGCGGAATCGCTCCTGGGCTTCCTCGTTTGCCTGCTGCGCCCGCCTGGCCTCCGCCTGCGCCGTGACCAGTCGCCGCCGATCGGCGGCGGCGTCCTCCGGCCGGCGGCCGGAGCCGCTCACGTCGACGGCCTCCTGCGCTTCCTTCGCGCGGGCCTCGGCCGCGACTCGGGCGCGGCCAGCGGCCTTGACGTCGCTCTGCAGCCGGTCGAGACGCTCCTTCTCGTCCCGCCGCTGCGCCTGCTCATCGCCCCGTACGCGAGGCGGCTCGGGGGCAGGTGCGTCCGGGTGGGCCTTGCGCCAGCGCTCCTGGGCCTGCCGGATCAGCTCGTCCACGGCCTTCTCCTGCGAGGGCACCATGCGTCTGCTGACCTGGGAGCGGTCGATGTGCTGCCCCAGCCACTGACCCGGGCGGGCCTGGCTCTGCCGCACCCGGCCGATCACCTCGCCCGACACGACCACCACCTTGGAGCCGTCCGGCTCGGTGATGATCTGCCGATCGTCCAGTTCGTCCTGCCCGTACCAGGAAGGCCGTTGCGCCGGGTCAGGCAGGTCGCGCGTCCATATGGACGGCTCCGGCTGCTCCGGCTCGGCCTGCTGAGCCGCACGCCGGGCGCGGGCCTGCGTGGCGTCGTCTCGCGCTGCCTGCCGCGGAGGCGGCGTGCCTTCTGGCTCCCGCTCGGGTTCAGCGTCGCGCTCTGGTTGCCCGGCCGGCCGAGAGCGCCGGTTCCCGGCGTCCTCGGCGGTCTGCTCGGCGCTATCAATCGTGCGACGGGCTTCCTGCAGCGGCGTCGGGCCCTGGCCGCCGTCGCGCGGTCCCGCCGGGCTCCCGCCTCCGCCGGGGCTGTCGTCGCCGCCATCGGGGCCGCCGCCCATGGGAGCGCTGCCGGTCGACGGCGGCGGCCTCCGGTCGCGTGTGCCCGCGGCCGCGGTCCGTTGCGAGGCGCGCTCGATCGCGCGCCGTGCGCCACGAGTCTCCCGGCTGACCTTGATGCGGCTCTGCCGAGCCGCCTCCACCTCTTCTGGTGCAAGGTCGCGCACCCGCTCCTGCCGCCGCCTGCGGGGCAGCCCCTTGGACTCGGCCAGCTCGTCGAGCTCCGCCGACAGCCGCTTGGCCTTGGCCCGCGCGTCCTTCTGCTCCGTCGGAGTGCGCGCCACAGCGGCGATCCGCTTGGCCGCACGCAGGTCCCGCTCCAGGCGGCGCTGGTGCTGGGCGTCCTCGTACGTCGCCTTGGACTCCGGCCGCCGCGGACGCTGGGTGACGCCCGGCGTGTACAGGCCGAAGGTGTGGCCGCAGTTGGGGTGCTGCAGGCCGAGACGACGCGCTCCCTCGATCGTGGCGCGGACCTCGATCGTCATGGGCTCGTCGCTCAGGAAGTGGGTGACCTTGACCTCGCCGGTCGGCCCGTCGTCGGAGATGGCGAGAATCTCACCCTCGAACGGCGCGCAGCGCGGGCACGTGATCGCGTCCTGGGACACGATCACGAACCGGTGCCCGTTGTCGGCCAGCGTCCGGGTGTGCCCGTCCGAGGCCGCACGGATGACCGAGGTGCGCGCGGTCATCTCGGCGTACGTCGGCAGGTCCCACGTCTTGCCGGCGCGGTCGACGAACCTCGTGACGCCGCGCTTGGCGTAGTCCTTCAGCTCTCGCTCGACGACCTGGTCGATCGACTCCGTGCCGGCCAGTGCCCGGCCGATCGCGTTCTTGTTGACCTCCTGGAACTGGTCGTCGATCGTGCGTAGCGCGCTGATGTGCCGCTTGCGCAGGTTCGTGATCATCTGGCGGGCCATCTCGACCACGCCCTGCCCGGCGGGGATGCCCTTCTTGCCGCCCAGGTCGTTGATGTCATCGATGGCGCTCTTGACGCCGCGCCGCCACGCGGCAGTGACCGCCTCGACCAGGGTGGGGAACGCGCGTCGTTCAAGGCGTTGGATGATCCGCCCGGCCTCCCGGCGCAGTTCCTTCACCTCGACCGAGCGCCGCTCGAGGTACTGGCGAACCATGCGCGGGTCGGCGCCGCCGGCGGCGAGCGTGCGCAGGTCGGTGACCAGCTCCCGCCGCTGCCTGGCCGTGAGGTCGCCGCGGTCCAGGCGCTCTCGCATGGCCTCCAGCCGCTTCTTGCGGCCCTCGGTCACGGCCGCGCCGCGGGCCGCCCGCCACAGGTGGTCGGCCAGCGACTGGAACAGGCTGTCCTCGGCGTCCAGGTACATCTGCTGGATCGCCTCGGCGACCTTCAGTGCGTGCTGGGCGTCCTCGGTGGTGGGGGCCACGGTGCGGGAGGCCACGGCCACCCCCTAGGAAGTGAAGGGCTATCCGCTGAGGTCGTCGTCGCGGGGGAGATACGCCTCGACATACGGGTCGGCGTCCTCGCCGAACTCCGTCGCCTTCTCGCGCCGGATCCGCTCGACCTCAGCCTCGACCTGCT
Source organism: Nonomuraea sp. LPB2021202275-12-8 (assembly GCF_037044575.1). Lineage (NCBI taxonomy): Bacteria > Bacillati > Actinomycetota > Actinomycetes > Streptosporangiales > Streptosporangiaceae > Nonomuraea > Nonomuraea sp. LPB2021202275-12-8. The sequence continues at coordinate 56,407 of NZ_JBAHWD010000032.1, forward strand.
CGTCGTCCCACTCGGGGTGGACCATCCGCACGCGCACGTCCGCGCTGGCGGACTCGGCCTGCTTGAGCAGGTTGACCGTGCGGCCGACCGACTCCGGGTCGGGCTGCACGCCGTCCGGCCACTCCACGAGCGCCCGGTCGGACGACACCTTCGTGCCGAAGACGACCCGGTCGATGGTGAGCAGCACATCGGCCATCCACGACAGGGTGGGATTCCAGTAGCCGATCTTCCTCTGCCTGGTCGTGAACGACCGCCGCTCCCGGCTGTGGATCTCCGTCGCCGTGGCGACCACGTCGTTGCTCGCCTCGCCGAAGGTCTGCGTCGAGTAACCCGCGCCGCGGAGGATCTGCGCGACGAGGGCCTTCGCGGTGGCCGCGTGCTCTTCGGTGCGGATCGCGAACTGCGAGATGGTCAGCATGTTGGAGCCGCTGCCGCCGGGCGGCGGCAGCATCCCGATCCCGGAGTAGATCTCGCGGTCGGGGTCCCACATCGAGCCGCGCCCGCGCCCGGTGTTCTGCAGGTAGACGTCGGGAACGATCACGCGGCCCTTGCCGAGCCGCAGGTCGCGAAGCCACGACGTGTAGGTCTCGTCCAGGGCGTCCATCAGCGGTTCAACCCCGGAGTAGTCGCTGCGGCCGAGCTGCGTCCCGCGCAAGCGCCGGTGGGGACGCATGTTCGGGACGTAGCTGACGAGCAGCCCCTTGTCATAGCCGCTGGCGAAGCCGCCATCCTCGTCGACCATCTCGGCGAAGTGCGCCGTCTCCGGGTGCTCCGACAGAGGGACCTGGATGCCCAGGCGGCGCTCATCGCCCAGATAGAGGCCGTGGTAGACACGGCCTCTCTCATGCTTTTCGAGGTGCCGGAGCACCTGCTTGTTGTCCTCGGCGACCACCCGCCAGAAGATCACCGACCACAGCCGGCCGCTGACGAACTCCGGCACGCTGGCGTCCGGCGGGATGACGTCAACGACGGGGTACTCCGCCATGGTCGTGTCCCAGCCCACGCGGAGGTACGCGCCGCCGAAGGCGGAGGCGATCTCCGCGGCCTCCAGCAGGCTGGGATACACGCTGCCCTCGTTGAGGATCTTCTCCAGCCGGTTCTGGCTCTTCTTTCCGCCGACGCGCAGCGTGGGCGGCTCGGAAAACAGCAGGTCCGCGCTGGTGCTGGAGATGTCCCCTGCCAGGGGAACATGCAGCTTTGTGCTCCTGGACTGACCGGCGGGGGTCGGGCTGCCCCAGAAGAACCGGCTGACGCGGCCGAGGAAACCGCCCGAGGCGGCCATCGGCCGGTCCCAGCCCTTCAGGTCCAGTCCGAGACCGGGGATCGTGTCGGCGCCGTAGGCCTTGGCGAGCCTGTCCGGGTCGCCTGAGTACCACGCGGAGTGCTGCAGGTACATGCGCGTGACCGGCCGCATCCACGGCGGCGGCCACTCTTGATCACGAGTGGGAAGCGGCATCTACACCCTCTCCCTCTCGGCGATCAGCGCGGCCATGGTCAGCCACGAGTCGGCCAGCGACTCCAGCCGCTCCATCAGCGCCATGTTGGTGGTCTCCACCTCGGCGAAATTGAGCAGCCTGGTTGCGTTGGCCACGGCCTCATCAAAGGTCACGGCGGCCCTTCCAAGATCTAGATGAATGGTGGGAAACAGGTCAGATGACCGGCACCAGGCCGCAGGGCAGCACTGGCCGCTCCGGGTCGCGGGTGATCCGCGTCCACGCCTGGTAGGTGCCGGCCGCGAGCGTCACGTCCGCATCAGGGCCGACCAGGATGCGGGCGTGTGCGCTCTCGTGGCCGCTGCTCTCCCACTCGGCGAGGTGCCACTGGCCCTCGAGCGGTTCGACGCCGGGCGTCGTGAACGCGATCTCCACGGGTTCGACGCCGGCGGCGCCTTCGACATGTACGCGCAGGTACTCGCGCGATTCACTGCTGATCGGATCCACCACGCCCCCTCGGGATTAGTGCAGGCGGGCAGACCAGCCGCGCCGGATTCGGTGGGCGCGCAGCACCGCCCAGATGCGGCCGATGTGGGTCGCGGTGGAGGTCTCGCTGGCCATGCCGACCGGGACGACGATGGACGGACCAGGGAAGAAGCGCTGCGCCTGACTCGTCTCGACGGCCTGGCTCACCAGGCGCCTCTTCACGCCGCTCACCGGCCGCGCCAGGCTCGTCTCGACGGCCAGGCCGACCGGCACCTTCTTGACCGGGCGGATCGGCCGGGCGTGCCCAGTGTCGATGGCTGACATCGCCTGCCGCCTCTTGGCTGGGCGGATCGGCAGCGCGACGTCGGTCTCGACCGCCTGGTAGACGCGGGCCTCGGCGCGCACCATGCCTGCGGTGTCGGTCTCGGCGACCCGGCCCACAGCGCGGATCTTGCTGCCCGTCGCGGGCCTCGCTTCGGCCTGCTCGTCGGCCAGGCCGACGTGCACCACCTTGACCGGCGTGACCGGCAGGGCGATGTCGGCCTCGCCGAGCAGCGACGTGGTCCGGGCCTTGAGCGCGGTTACCTGGCCAGCGGTCTCGCTGGCGGCCACCACGGCGACCGTGCCGCCTCGGGCGGCCGTGACAGGCAGCGCGGTGTCGAGTTCCTCGACGGGCGTGATGACCGGTGGTCCGGCGGGTGCACGCACCAGCACGGGGCGGTTCGGGTGGGATCTGCCAGCTCGAGCCACGGGCCCTCCCTTGCGGCTACCAGACCGAAGCCCGCTGGGCGGCAGCTCGCGGCAGGCTGATGGTGGGGCGGGAGACTGCGGCGGCGCCGGGCGGCGATCCGTAGGTGACGACGGCCAGGCCGGCGTCGCCGCCGAATGGGGGTGGCGGGAAGCCGCTCACGCTCCACGTGTACTCGCCAGCGGCCGGCGGGGTGGCCGAGCTGACGTTGCGCTTGCCGGTGACGCCAACACCGTTGCGGTAGTTCGTCAGCGTCGGCATGCCGCCGAGCGTCAGGTTGCCCGACACGTTGGTATTGCTGTGCGCGACGGCCACGAGCAGCCCGCCGGGCCCGTGATCGGGGATCTCCACGCCCATCGCCAGGCTGGTGGTGTCGTCCTCGACGGTGTCGGAGCTGAGCACGGCGGGGCAGTCGTCACGCTCCCACACCAGTACGTCTGCGTTGTCGATGAAGCTCGGCTCGACATGGAGGAGCGTCTCGGTGCCGTTGGAGATGATGGAGAAGATCGTGGCCGTGCCGCCACCTACGGTGTAGAAGGCGTTGACGGCGGCGTCCAGGACGAAGTTGCGGCTGGTATCGGCGGGGAGGTACAGACCGCCGGGTTCTATCTCCCCCGGGCAGATGATCGCGACGATGAGCCGCGATCCCGCTGCCGGCGCGGTGAACGAGATCTCGTGGGTGGTCAAGCCGCCCGAGCTGGTGTAGTTGGCGGCGACCCGGTTGGCCATGGATAGCCTCCTCGGGTATGCGACTGCTGAACCAGCCTGTGATCATCGCCTGCGCGCCCCGGTCCGGATCGACGATGCTGCGGGCGGTCCTCGGCAGTCACAGCCTCGTGCACGCGCCGCACGAGATCACCCTGACCGGCATCAGCGTCGCCGCGCCGCCGACCACCGCGACGCTCGGCATGCGGGCGCTCGGCTGGAAGCCGCCTGACCTGGAGAGCCTGTTGTGGGACCGGCTGCTCCACGCCGAGCTGCAGCGCTCCGGCAAGCAGGTGCTGGTCCACAAAAGCCCGCTGGACGTGCTGCACTGGCAGCGGATGGCCGACTGCTGGCCGGACGCCCGCTGGGTGTTCCTCCTGCGCCACCCGGCCGCGATCGCGGCCTCATGGTCGCGGGCCACGCACCTGCCACCAGCGGCCGGCGCCGAGCGGCTGGCCCGGTTCATGCGAGCGGTGACCGCCGCGCGGGCTGCTCTGCCTGGGACGACCGTCCGGTACGAGGAGCTGACCGCCGACCCGCAAGACCAGGTCCGGCGGCTGTGCGCCGAGCTGGGCCTGCCGTACGAGCCGAGCATGCTCGAGTACGGCGACAACCACCCGCAGCGCTGGCGGCGAGGGCTCGGCGACTGGAGCGAGAAAATCCACTCCGGCCGTGTCCTGCCCGGCCGCGTCATCGCCGACCTCGGGCTGCCCCTGGTTGACGAGCTCGCCGCCGAGTGGGGGTATCCGCGTCAGATGCGCTCCACCCACAGCGTCGCCATCAGCGACACGACGGCCGGGAACGTCGCCCGGATGCCGAGCACCGAAGACGGCGCGAAGTCCGGGCTGTCACCCAGCGGCCAGTCGTAGAGGACGAGCCCGCCGTTCGGCGTGAGTGGCCACGGGTCGACCGACACGATGCCCGTGGGCTCGCCGGTCAGCGTGTGCTGCGCGGTCAGCCCGTGCGGGATCGTCCGGCCGTACAGCTGCTGCACGCTCGCCGAGGTAGAGCTGGCACCCGCCGCCGTGGCGGTGATGAGTTCGATCACGCCGGGCACCGCCGCGGCGGAGACGCCGTTGCAGCCGATCCGGATCTTCTTCAGCTCCAGCCCGAACGTGCTGGGGATGGCCACCTGCAGGAGCGTCTTGCCCACGCCGGCCGCCAACGCCGTCCACGGGGCCTGGATCGTGTATCCGCACTTGGCCATGTCAGGCCGCCCGCAGGAAGCCCGCAGCGTCGATCTGCGCCACGATGTGGGTGCCGTCCGGGGTGACCAGGAAGTCATGCCCGCTGATCGGCACCACGTCGGAGTCCGGGGATGCCGGGGCGGGCCGGTAGCAGACCATCAGCTTGGCCCAGCCGTCACCGGCCAGCACGTTGTTCCACGTCTGGTCGGGGATGTCGAGGTCTACCCGGTCGTTGGCGTCGTCCGGCGCCCACGCGGCCAGGTCGGCGGCCACCAGCGCCTTGCGCGCGTAGCCGTCGTTGGTCACCTCGTTGGACGAGCCGCTCAGGATGGCGGCCAGGGTGTCGGCGTCCTGCAGGACGCCGTCGCCAGCCAGCCCGGTGGCGGCGAGCGCCACCACGAGCAGGGCAGAGCCAGTCGGATCGCTCTGCTTGACGCGGTGGTAGAACTCCACCCCGCGCCCCTTGGCGATGTTGCAGATGAAATCCACGCCCGTCTCCTCACGGTCGCTGAAACAGGAAAGGGAAGAGGGGGCGGCTACCAGCTCGCCGCGCGGTGGACGGCGGTCATCGACTGCAGGACTCGCACGCCGCCGCCGCCCGGCATGGGCAGCACTTCCAGCGCAACCCACTCCCAACCGGCGGTTCCCGTCCCTGGGGCGTCGAGGTTGAACGGGATCGACTGGTTGGTGGCCGACGCCGTCGCGGCCTTGCGCATGAACAGGCCGCCGCCGGGGTCGCCGTACACGGCGAGCATGCTGTAGCTCTCGTACACATCAGTGCTGGTGGGGGCATTGGAGTTCGAGATGCTGGTCTCGTAAGCGACGCAGAATCCGAGCGAGCCGGGCCCGGTGGCGGTGTAGGCGGCCACGTTGGCGTTGTTGGTGGCGACGGTGCCTCGCGTGATCTTGCCGAGCGGTGCGGACGGGTCTTGCCCGTCCAGCACCCACACCTTCAGCCCGCCCCAGGTGAAGTCCTCGCCGCCGCCCAGGATGGTGATGGCCGTCTTGTCGGTGGGGCAGGGCGCGGTCCAGACGTGAGCCCAGCCGTTGATGCCTGCCTGCCGCGCCGTCCACGTCAGCCCTCCGCCGGAGATCTCGAAGGACGACTCGGCGCCGCCCGCGAACCCGGCGACGAGGAACGAGCCAGCAGGCGCGTCGAACGCGGCGGTCTGAAGATGCATGACCTCATCGCCGGTCTCCAGCGCGGGGCCAGGCAGCAGTTCGATCGACACGGCCTCCCCTCCCTCCCGATGGTGTGCGAGTGGTCCTGGCCCGCGCCGCCCCTCAACAGCGCGGACTAGGACCACCGCAGGTGCTCGACGCGACGCCACGGGGACGGGCGTGCGGAGCGGCCCACCCCGGCCGCGAGATGCGGGGCGGACGTGTGGATGGTCAGTAGTTGCCGGTGACTGGCTCGAGGAGCTGCTGCCACACCGACTGGGTGGTGTAGACGATGTAGCGGGAGGCGTCCAGGCTGTGATCGTCGAGCTTGATCGGGGCGTCGTCGCCCTTCTCCGCCTTGCGGTCGTCCCAGCTGTAGCTGCCGACCTCGCCGAGCCAGCCCGCGCAGGAGCGGTGGACTCTGAGCTGGTCGGCGGCGATCAGGTTGGACACGGAGCGGATGCCGTCCAGGACGGCGTTGTCGCCGAGGGTGGGCACGAAGCCATCCCTGTGGAGCTGCGCCACAAAGCTCGCGGCGCTGGGGTCGACGATGATCCAGTCCGGGCGCACGCCCATCGTCCCTGGCCCGTACGGGTCCGGGATGTGGTCGAGCCAGCCGGTGATGCGCTCGGAGTACTCCGCGTCGGTGAGTTGCCGCCGCTCGGCCTTGCTGTCCCAGCGCCACTCGGAGGCCAGGACGAGGCGGCGCTGGCCGAAGTGGTCCGGGACGCTGACGCCGGCGAGGATCGCCGACAGGGGGTTGACCGTGCCGTAGTCGATGCCGACGCCGATCCACTTCTCTATTTGCGGAAGGGTGTCGATGATCATGCGGTCCGGGTCCCACATGTCGTAAATTGCGCCTTCAGCCATGCACCATTCGCCCAGAATGAAGCGGCGATACCACAGGCCGGTGTATTCCATCTTCAGATTGGCGACGTAGACCGGATCCAATGCCGGATTGTCGTCCAGAGTGAAGTGGAAATAGCGCATGTCCAGCTCGTTCACGCGCAAAATGAAGCGCTTGCGGAGCCAGTGGTTCGGCGCGTCCGGGTTGGTCGTTGCGAAAAGCTGAGCGCCCGAAACTGATAGGCGGGCGAGGAGCTGGTCCCAGAAGCCCTCCGGGATCAGCGACGCCTCGTCCACGTACGCGCCTGCGCAGGTCATACCACGTAGACGGGACTCCGATCGGACGTCAGCGGCCGAAACGATCTCGACCCGGCGACCGAGAACATTCGCAGTCGGAGCGCCCCGAGTATGGAAAATCCGACGTGCTACTGGGCCGGTCAGAGACGGATCCATGAGCGGCTCAAAGACGTTTCTGTAGATGGTGTCAGCCGTTTTACCGACAATGACTAGAGAACCACCGCGCGGCGCAGTCGCCACATAGATTAAGAATCGCAGAAGGGAGGCGATAGTTTTTCCAGATCTTACGCTTCCACTCCATAGATTTATGCGTGCTGTCGAATTCGCGATGCTTTTCTCTTGCGCGGGAGAAAGCGATACGACCGGGCCTAGCTTGCGCCCCTCCTCCGCCGTGGCCGTCGCAGGAGTGCTCACCGGCGGACCACCTCCCGGCGCGCTTCGAGCAGCTGCAGCGCCGCCGTGGCCTGCTGCGGGACGACGGTGTTGCCCAAGAGCCGGAAGATCGCCCGGCGCGACATGCCCAGGCCGGTCGCCCAGCCCGGCCGCAGGCCCTGCATCCACTCGACGAATCGCGGCGCGAGCCGCAGCCCCGTCTTGGCGCCGGGCTCGACCGGCTCCGGAGCGGGCCCGTTCAGGGCCTCCCAGATGGCGATCGCCGTGGCGTACTTTCCCCAGTCCACCCGTGCAGCAGCATGATCGCTGACTGCAGATCCAGGCCGCCGCCCCTGCTGCCCACGCTCGGCCCGCCAAAGGCCGAGACCGTGGGTGTCGGCAGCAGGGCCCTGGTGCTCGACCTGGTCAGCGAGGGAAACTGAGTGTCCCCCAGCTCTCCTCTTCTCCGCCGGTTGACTCCCGCCCCTCGTCCCCAGATTCGAGGTCGGCGTCGCCAGCAGCGCCCGCCGGGCGATCCCGCCCAGCAGCAGCTCGTCCGAGCGGTCCCCGCCGCGCGTCATCTGCCCGCCCGTCGCCAGCGCGGCCGTCGGCGTCGGCAACCGCACCACCGCCGAGGGCAGCATCAGGTCGCCGCGCGAGCCCCGCTGGTTCGGGCCGCCCTTGGAACCGTCCGTCGCCCTTGGCGTCGGCAGCCCACGCCACGAGGAAGACGCGCTCACGGAGGTGCGGGGCGCCGACGTCGGCAGCTCGTAGGCTCGTCCACGCCGCATCAAACCCTGCCGCGGCCAGGTCGCCGAGTACCACGTCGAAGCCGCGGTGCCGGAGTCCGGCGACGTTCTCCACGACGACGAGCCGGGGTCGAAGATAGCGAACGGCTTCGGCCATGAACGACCAGAGACCTGAGCGCGCACCGCCGATGCCCTCCTTCCGACCTGCCTGAGACGTGTCCGTGCAGGGAAACCCGCCGGCGAGGATGTCGATCTCGGGGACGGTGGCCCAGTCGATGGCGGAGATGTCGCCCAGGTTGCGCACGCCGGGCCACCGCTCGCGCAGCACCCGGCAGGCGTCGAAGTCGACCTCGGACTGCCACACCACCCGGCCGCCGTAGACAGCCTCGACAGCCAAGTCGAGCGCGCCAATCCCGGTGAACAGCGACCCGATCCGCGGGCCCGCACTCACCATCGGGCGGCCTCGAGCGCCGCCACGGCGCGCTGCAGGATCTCCTCGCTGCCCTCGACACCGATGGCGCGGCGGCCGAGCTGCACGGCGGTCCACAGCGTGGCCGCGCTGCCGGCGAACGGATCCACGACCAGGCCGCCGGGCGGGCAGCCGTACATGAGTAGCGGCTGGAGCACCTTGACCGGCTTCTGTGTGGTGTGGATGCCCTTGCCGAGCAGGTTCGGGTGGTGGATCACGCTGGAGTGCAGGCGGGTGCCGTCGTCGACGTAGACGCTGGGGCCGTAGTAGCCGAGGTGCCCGGCGCGGCCACCGCGCTGTCGAGTGGCGCCGATGGACGGGCCCTGCCGCAGGATGCGCGGGGTGGCGTGCCTGACGGCGTCCCACCTGCCGCGATAGAAGTGCAGCGCGTGCTCGTGGATCCTGCGGAAACGGTCCGTCATCGGATTCGTGCCGGTGTTCTTCTCCCACACGAGGTCCTGGCTGAACTTCCAGCCCGCCGCCTCGAACTCGGCCTGGTGCTTGAGGAACATCCGCATCGACCCGAAGCACCACATGGCGCTGGAGACGGTCGCGGCGGCGGCCACCCAGCCCTCGGGCCAGACGTCCCACTCAAGATCGGTATCACCGTAGGGCGGATCTGTGAGCACCAGGTCGGCCTGCACGCCGAGCTGCGGAAGGATCTCCCGGGAGTCGCCGAGGTACAGGGACAGGCCGTCGCGGCTCCAGTACGGGGCCAGCGTCACGCGGCCTCCTCGTCCTCTGCGGGCTCCAGCTCGTAGACGACGTCGGCTTCGACGGTGATCTGCTGGTTGCGGGTCTGAATCTGCTGGAACAGGGCGCCGAGCAGGCTGACCACGTCGCCGTCCTGAACGCCGTTGCGGTTGATCAGGTCCAGGCCGAGCAGCTGGCAGCGCCGATAGATGATCTTCTCGACGACTTCGACGGCCTTGGTGTCGCCGGTGATCGCCTTGCTCCACAACCCGGCCATCATGCGGTCCAGCCGGTCAACCTCGATCTGCAGCAGTTCCTCGCTGTTGAGCTGCTGGGCCTTCGCGGCGGCCCGCATCGCCCGGGTCAGGTCCTTGGAGACCGCGCCCGGCCCGGCGTACCCGAGCTGGTCGGCAATCATCTGCATGCTCATGCCGGCCAGGCGCATCTGTGTCGCCTTCTGACGGCGCTCGGCGATCTCGATCTGACGGGCTTTGCCCACGGTCAACTCCGAGCACCTCCCCCGATGTCCCAGATGTGCAAGACGAGCTGGCTGCCGCGCACGACCTCGCCGAGGCGCATGTCGGGGCCGATCAGCCGCGTGTGGTCGTCGTCGTCCAGCGCGCCGGCGTCGACCAGGCCGCCGTCCACGGCCGCCTTCGCAGACGGGTACCAGTTGCCCGGGTCCCGGCGGCGCCGGTCGCTCGGCCGCAGCTCGCAGATCACGTACACCCGCTCCATGTGCGGGATGCCCGCCTCGGCCGCGGCACGCTGGCCGGCCTCGCGCAGCACTCGGGTCAACTTCGCCCGCACCATCGGGTGGGGCCGCTGGTTGCTGTTGAGCAGCTTCAGGCCGGGCGGCAGCTCCACCGTCCAGTCCGGCGGAGGCGGCTCGTACCAGGCCCCCACCGTCAGCCGATCGCGCGGACCGACAGGCCCTCGTCCTCGAGCCGCGCGGCGAGCTCGTCGCGCTGCTCCTCCGACTCGCACGACACGATGACCGCCCACGCGCGCGTTATGCCGGCCACGACCACGCCGCCGCCGACACTGCCCTCGTCGTCCTCGTCCTCGTCCGGGCCCGCGACGAAGCTGTCGTCGAACTCGGCGCCCGGATCACCCGGACGTACCGGCTCCGTGGTCAGCGGGTCGGGCACCCGCGGCCGCGGGGGAGCGAGCGGCTCCTCCAGCATGCTCGCGTCGATCGCGAGGGCGGCGTCGAGGTCGGCGAAGTCGTCGGCGGTCCAGCCGGTGCCCTCAATAGTGGGCAGCGTGGACAGCACCGCGGCGAGCGCCGCGTCATCGTAGTGGCCGTACTCCGCTGTCCGGTTGTCGGCGAGCATGATGCGCTTGGCGGTCACGTCGTCGACGTCGAGCAGCAGCACAGGCACTTCCTTCAAACCCTCCTTGCGGGCGGCCTCCACGCGGTGGTGGCCAGCGATGATCCTTTTCGACGAGGCTTGAGCGATGACGGCGCCGTAGAAGCCGTTCGCGCCGATGCTTTGGGCGATCACGTCGCTGTCGCCCTTGTGCGGGTTGTCCGGGTGAGGTTCCAGCAGATCGATCGGGATGCTGGCGTAGGACTGCAGCACCACCTGGGGCTGCTGTTGCGCTTGCTTGCGCGCCAAAGGGACCTCCGTGAGGGGCCAGAATGAGCGGTATGACTGATCAGCAGCAGCCGGGGGAGCTCGACTCCGCCGCGCGTTTGGCGCAGGCGTTCGAGCAGGTCGGCAAGGCCGTGGGGAAGGCCGTGGAGGGGTGGGCAGCGCAAGGGGCGCTCGGATACGCCTATTGGGCCGACTACAAGGCGCTTTCCAAGGCGCTCAAGGGCATGACGAAGGAGCAGGTCGTCCGAACGCAGGCTGCCGCCAAGATCCTGGCGACGGCGTGCGACGTCGAGCTGCTACGCCCATCACGAAACGGTAAGTGAAATCACTTACTAGGAGTAATGAAGTCCGTGGTGGCCTCCGCCCAGGCGATGCTGTCTTGGCGGTAGGCCCCACACCATTGGGCCAGCTCGGCGCGGAGTGGCCTCTCCATGGATGGAGCCACCTCGACGCACCAGCAGGCATTCTGCCAGGGCAGATGCGGCGGCGAGAGCCAGAATCCGTGCTGGACGCCGGCGTACTTCATAAGGGCGAAGCCCACTTCGCGGACGAAGTCCGCCCACTCCCGCTGGCTGAGCTTGTCGTCGGAGTTGCCGATCGACACGTACACGGTCTTGCACGGGGGGCTCGGCTGGTCCATCACAGCTCCCACCGCTTCTTCATCGTTCTCATGCGGCCTCAGGGAGTCCGTAGCGGGCGGGGTTGAGCGCGATCTCGTGTCGGAGCAGGGTGCACGCCAGGATGTCCCACGTGCCGAACCGCACCGCGTCCTCGGTGACCGGCAGCGCAGCGCCCGTGACCGGCGCGAACGCCTCGTTGGCCAGGTCCATGGCCCACTCGACCTCCCAGGCCACGACAGGGCGTCGAGGTCCTCGCGGCCGGCCGATCGTGACCCGGTACAGGGAGAGCAGGACTTGCGTGATGCCGTCGTCGGTCTGGATCCAGCCGTACGTGGGCCCGTCGTGCAGGTCGCGGCGGCGCGTCTTCGGCCCCCACAAGCGGTCGAGCAGGCGGGAGAGCATGAAACCTCCGAGGGAAAGGGCCCTGCACGCGACATGCGCGCCGCCGTGGTGTGATCATGTGCGGGTGATTGCCGCCCCACCCGTTGTTGGCCCTCTACACCTGAGCGCGCCACGAACGGCGAACCGCAGCCAACCCCGATAACAGAAAGGGCCACTCGCGCTTACCCCCCGGAGCGCAAATGACCCATTCTGGCGATTAGCGTACGCACGGTTCACGAACCTCGCAACTCGGCACACACCACGCTTTCAAACCCCCGCGAAAGGAGCCCCTATGAAGCGATGGACCCGCCGCATCCCGCCCGACCAGGTCGCCGAGCTGAAGGCGTTCCGGCCGATCGCCTGCGCCGTGATCACGGTCTACTGCCTCGGCACCCTGCTGCGTCAGTACTTCTTCCCCGACCAGCTCAACCTGACCAGCAGCGAGCAATACCTCCTGCTCACCGCCGAGGCCGTGGCGCTGGTGACCGCTCGCGCCACCCACCGCGACAACCTGCGCAAGGGCGTCTACCAGCAGTAATGCCCATTGCTTATGGGGCTGCGCAGCCGCGTCGGCACGCAGCTAGGTTCTATCTCGATATAGGTCGCACACGATAATCCGGAGGCACCGTGGCCTCACCCATCCGCATGACCACCACCACCCGCAGCGTCCTGGACGCACTTCAAGCGGCGGCCCGCCAAGACTCACCCACCTACGGCCTGGAGATCTGCCGAATGACCGACCTCGGGGCCGGCACCGTCTACCCCATCCTCAGGCGCCTGGAGCGCATCGGCTGGGTCCGCACCTTCTGGGAAGAGGAGTCCCCCGACGCCCGCGGCCCACGCCGCCGCATGTACGAGCTCACCGGCGAAGGCCGCGCCGGAATCGCCGAAGCTCAGCGGAGCCGCCAGGTGCGCCGACTGGGGTGGATTACGTGAGAGTGCGATGGGCGCCGTACGAGCGTCACGGCGAAATAACGGACATCTCCATCGGCATGGAGGAGCGAGGGCCCGTGCTGATTGTGACATGGGGATGGGAAGGTAAGCGCATTACAGGGCCGTACCACCTGTTCAAGGATTGGAGCAGGCCCCTTGCTAGTTTCCAGCCAGGGGAGAACATGCGGCGGGTTCTCCACGAGCCCCTTAGCTACGAGCTCAACCACCTGCCGCCTCGGCTCAGTGACCACATCGTTAACATCATCGGTCTCTCCGAGCAGGAATTCGCGGAGTCCATCCACGAGCTCACACTGAATGCACACGTGCAGATGGAGCTGCCTCCTACGGCTAAGCGGCTCGTTGACGCGGCCTCCGCCGTCGCAGTCGAACCCGAGAGTTACGACGAATGGCGCAGCCACCTGCAGGAATTGGCGGACACAGGCACCCAGCTCGAGGTGGTCCGGTTTCTCATCGGCATCGTCTACGCCGGCCTGCACTCACGGGTGAGTTGGCTGGCTCGCCGGGCCGTTAGGCCAGGGGTCAGAGTTCTGTGCTGGGGATTGCGTTCCCAGGCCCGGACGTGGGCTGCGCTGTCTGCGCTGCTGCTGTGGTCGGGGCTGGAGACGGCCGCCGACACAGGCGTCGGCGCGGCGATTCTGGTTGTGCTAGCCGCCTTCAGTGCGCTCGTCTGGCTCGTTGAGCGACTGCGGAACCGATACGGCGCACACCCTCCCCGGAGCAAAAAGACACCTCCCGAGTAGGCAGGGGCGTAGCGACCGGGCGAGGTGGGATCGAATCCCGTATGGCCCGGTACCTCCGGCGACGTCCTCGGTTACCGGGCCTCCTGCAGGGCGGTCAGGTCGAACTCCCCTGCGCAGCCCCCGGCGGTGAAGGCCACCCACTCCGCAAAGGTAAAGACCAGGACGGGCCCATCCTGGTCTTTGCTGTCCCTGAGCGCGACGTTGCCGTTCGCCACAAGGGCGACCTCAACGCAGATGGATGCGCCGTTGCAGAATCTGCTCTTCTGCCATCAGGCCCGAGTCAGATCTTCAGGAACCGGGCGAGAGCGGCCACGATCTCGGGATCGCCGCCCACGCGAACCATCACGTACAGCACGCCCAATCCGATCACGGTCCTCATGAGGATCCGCAGGGCATTCGAGGAGAGCCACCAGCCGTCAGGCAGCGGGCTCTCGGGCTTGCTCGGGGGGAGCTCGGACATATCGCCTCCGCATGTGTCGGACCGCCCCGAGAGGAGGGCGCCGCCGTTGCGGCTCCCGACACACATGGATAGCCTGAAGGTGTTGGTACAGGCATTTAGCACGTCGAGCCTCCTCTCGAGGTCGGTGTTGAGTGCGACGAGAAGGGCTTGGAGCCGCTGCAACGGCTCGGGCCCTTTTTCGTTGCGTATCCAACGGTAGTACGGTTCCGCGACAGAACTCGGGAAAGGTTGAGCCGATCCGTGTTCCGTCCTCGTCGGGGGAGAGACCGGCGACCTTTAGGCTCCTCGCACACAGTCAGTCCGGCATTGATGTGGTGGTGGCGGTCCATCTTCACCCTCTCGCCCTCGTGCCTTTCTTGCGGTTTCCGTGAGGAGCGTGACTCACACAACGTATCGACATGGGTATCAACAATCACCTTTCCGCCTGGTCAATTTCCGCGTAACCGGTGTCAGATACAGCCCGTATGCACGTGTTGGCCGGGGCGAACGGGATAGACTACGCAGCGTAATTGTATAAACACGTGCGGGAATGCATCGGTGGTGATATATCAGTAATCCTCCTCCTCGTGGGGCTTGAGCAGCTCGGCCTCCCCCACCGCGAACTCCTCGGCCAGCTTGTAGACCAGCGACTCGTCCAGTAGCCCCAGTTTGCGCAGGTACCGGATCGTGGTCCGCGGGTCGGCGTGGCCCAACAGCTCCTGAACCTTGTGCAGCGGCACGCCCGAGCGCAGCGCGTGCGTGGCCACCGCGCCCCGAATGCCGTGGGTCGAGAGCTGACCCCAGTGCGGGACACCGGCCAGCTTCGCGATCCGCTGCACCGTGCCGAACATGGCCTGCTGCGACACCGGCTTGCCGCTGTCCGTCTGGAACAGCGGTCCCGCCTCTACCCCTCGGAAGTCGAGGTAGTTGTTGATCGCCGTCCACGCGTACGGCGGCACCGGGAACCGCAGCCAGTTCCCGTCCGGGCCCTTCACCGGCAGGTCGATCACCCTGTGCCCGTCGTCCCAGCCGAGGGCGCCCAACTCCACCGTGGTCACGCCGCCGACCCGAGCGGCCGTCACCATGAGCATGCACAGCATCGCGTACGTGCGCGCCGAGGCTGCCGCCCAGGAGCGCGAGCCCGCCCCCGCCTCGTACTTTTCCCGCTTGGCCTGTGCTTCCTTCTTCGCCCAGGCCAACATCGCGTCGAGCTGCGCCTTCGACAGGCCGCGCGTCTTCGAGATCGTGGGCGACTTCGGCCGGTCCATGCCGGCGAACGGGTCGCGCAGCACCGCTCCCGCCCGCAGGAGGTAGACATACAACGACGACGCCGCGGCGATCCTGCGCGCCCTGGTCGCTGGCTTCAGGCCCTGCTCCCGCATCGCCTTGGCGTACATGTCCGCCTCCGCCGGGGCGACGTCAGCCGGGTCCACACCTCGCATGGCCAGCCAGAACAGCCACCAGGACACGTCCTTGGTGTAGCCCTGCTGGGTCGTCTTCGAGGTGCGGCGCTCGCTGCCGAGCCAGCCGTCGACCACGCCGGCCGCGACATCGCTCATGCCGAGCTGGCGCATCAGATCCTTCAGGTCCACCACCGTGCTGACCGGCGCCCGACCGCGCACGGGGATGGGCTGGGCGCCGCCCGGGAAGACGACCTCCCCTGACAGCACCTCGGCCGCGACCTCCAGGTCACTGGCCATCCGCCACCAGCTCCTCCGCCTCGTCCAGGAAGATCTCCACCAACGTTGGCGCGTCGATCCACAGCGCAAACAGCGCCCGCGCGCGGAGATTCCGCACCTCCGTGTCCGCCACATTAGCGAGCGCGGCCAGACGCGCCTCGAAATTGCCCTTCGGCGTGATCAGCTCCATAGCCTCTCCAAACATCCGCTCATGGGATGAATAGGCCCACCCTGCTGAGGGAAGGCCCGATAATCCGACCCGGGGGGTCGCCCCACAGGGGGGTGGGGGCAGGCCGGTCCGGGCCTGCCCCTCCGGCGGTCAGGGCTTGGACTCGTCCCAGGTGTAGGAGGGCCGCCAGCCGGGATCGTCGTCGTCCCGCTCCCGGCCCGCCTCCACACCGTCGTCGTAGGCGGTCCGCTCGATCTCGTCCTCGGACTCCCAGGACCGCGGCGGCAGCGCCGGCGGGCGCACCTCGTCCGGGGGCTCGTCGTCCGGGTGCGGCTCCGGCGGCAGGTCCGAGGGGTCGTCCGTCCCAGGGCCGTCCTCGATCTCTTCCCCCTGCATCAGCAGCATCGCTGTCCAGTCAGCCTGCCGACGCTGACGCTCTCGTTCCTCGGTTACGTCGGCCACGCCGAGGTAGTCGAGCAGCACGGCCAGGTCCTTGAGCGTCTCCGGCTGGTGCTGCCGCCACGCGGTGAAGACCTCCGGCCAGTCGGTCAGGGCCGCGAGCTGCCCGTACGACAGGGTCATCTCCACGCTGGGGTCGAACGGAGCCTCGCGGTCCCGGAAGGTGAGGGTCCACCAGCTCTCCGGCCGGTCCGTGTAGCCGCCAGTCACCACGACCCGGTCACGCGTCCAGTAGTACGTCACGATCATCGTCAAGCCCTTTCGAGGGGGCAGGGGCAGCGCGTGGGCGCTGCCCCTGGGGTTAGAGGGTCTGGTCAGCCCTCGTGGGCGAGCTCCAGGCGGTAGTCGCCGCAATTCCACTCGTGGATGCGGCACCAGCCGTCCGTGTCAAGAGCGCATCTGCCGCCGGGGGTCATCGGGCAGCCTGGGCGATCGCGTCTGCCGCGTCCAGGCTGAACAGGACGCCCAGCGCGGTGTGGAAGATGAGGATCGCTCTGGCGTCGTCCGCAGGCGGCTCGGTGGGCAGGTCGTCGCGGCCGAGCTCCTTGCGCTGGTGCCAGCCCTCGCGGGCCTCGATCGCGCAGGCGGCGAGCGCCTCGGCTGCGCTCGGGTGGGTGTATTCGTCGATGCCCCGGCCGCCCTCGTAGCGGAGGGTCCAGATCTGCGGCGGCATCTCCTCCCAGCAGCGGGTGTGGTCGTAGCCTTGGGGCTCGCCGTCGCACCGGGCCCACATGGTCTCGCGCTCGGCCCAGGTATCGCCGTCGCGGTGGAGGACCGTGACGGTCTCGCAGTTCAGCTCTCGCGACCGGGCGTAGGCGGCGGTCTCGGTGGCGTAGTACGGCTCCAGCCGGTCTCCGGGTCGGCGGAGGGCCCAGGCGGGACGGTAAGTGGCATCACTTACTGCGGTGGCGTTGGTCATCTCGTGCCCTTTCGCGAGAGGGGGCCGCGTGGCCGGAGGTCGTCATCCCGTCCGGCGTGGCCCCGATCATGATCAACATCTAAGCGTTGATCTTTGATGATCTTACCATGATGATCTTATGTGATAACAGACATTGACACATAAAATTAACGATCATGTTCGGGCGGCCGGGAAGGAGCTGGCGCGCGCAAAACCTCCGCGCCTCCGCGAGAATGGAACCCATGCAGCCGAGAGCAATGTCGCGCGTGATCCCGTGGAGCCCTCAACAGGTGCTGACTTTCAGAATCGGTGAGCTCATCCGGTCGCAGGACCACGACGGAATTCGTGACGTGGTCCGGAAAGCTCTCCCGGAGACCACGCTCACTGACCCGCAGATCGACAGGCTCGCTGACGCACTCACCGCCAGGGCCGAGGCCGCAGCACTCGTCGAACGCCCCCGCCAACGGCGCCGCGAGTGGATGCTCCTCATCGTCGGCCTCATGGCCGGCGCGCTCGTCTCCATCCCCATCGGCATTTGGATCAACAGCATCACTTGAGCCCCACACCGAACGCCATCCCGGCGCGGAGCACGGTGAAAACAAACGCGTTCGGAGTGCGCGCGATCATGAATCGCGAGAGGCAGACTAGAAGCGCTAGATGCAGAACCGCGGGACCGCAGGCTCCAGTCCCGCGAGGGCCATGCCCCTTCGGCCCCTTGTTGGAGAAAGGTCACTGAGAGTCCCATATCGGCAACACCACAGGCCACATCGTGTGTGCGTACACACGATCAAGAGCGACATCGTCGATGGAGCCGACGAGGTGGCCGCGTGGAGTTACTGACGTGGGAGACCACAGTGAAACTCCGAGAAGTCCGGCCGGCCATCGACCACATCAGCGAGATCATCGAGGGGATCCGCAACCTGATCGACGACGGCGTCATCAGGACCCTGCTCTCAATCGGCGGCGTGCTCCTCATCTGGAACGGCGTCTTCGGCCAAGCTCAGCCAGCACCAGCAGCCCCCATAGTCGTCACTCCCACCGTCGTCATCAGTACGACGGCAACTCACGCGAGTGACTCATGCTCCAACAGCCCAGTCGCGCCAGCGCCTTCGCCTACAGAGCCAGCACGCATGACGCCACCTGGTCCCTTGCCGAGTCCGACCTAGCCTGCATGCCGATCGGGGGGACGCGCCATCCGCTCCCTCCGATCGCACCACCGCTTGAAAGCCCCTCTCAGCGCGGAGCGCGGTGAAACAATCGCCGCATGACTGACCAGAGCTGGTGGGCCGACGTCAAGGGCGCAGCCGCCCACTGGCACGAGCTGTGCGACCACGCCGCCCACGTCGCCGCGCTCGCCCGCCACGCCAACCCCGACAAGATGCCCGTCACCGACGACTACGCCAGCGCGCTCGCGGAACTCCACCAGTCCGTCGAAGGCCGCGCCCTCCACCAGATCCACGACGCCACCATCCGCTTCTCCAACACCTTCGACCTCAGCGGAGACCCGGCGGACACCATCAAGAGCCGCGAGGCCGGAGGGAACGAAATCGCACTCATGGGCGCCGTAAGCCTGCTCGACGGCGCGAGACACGACCTGGACAACGCCCTCACCCGGCTCCCCACCTTCGACGACTAAGCCGCCGCGCGACCCCCACGATTACACCGGCGAGAGCGCATCCGCCTCTCCACCTGGAGCAGCTCCGCCACCGTCACAAACCGGCGGCCATGCACCGGCTCCAACACCCTCTCGAACTCCCCCGCGCGCAGCCACCGCCGCACCGCATCCTCCGACACCCTCGCGCGCTCCGCCGCGCCTGCCACGTCAACCCACCCATTGACCCGCATGCCCACCAGCATGCCCTGCCCAGCCATACGAAAGAGCAAGATCATTTAGGTTGAGTGAGGTAGCGACGGCGACTCCGTATCAGGGTGTAGGGGGTGAGGGGGGTACCCCCTCATGCCGGTGCGCTAGCGCCGGCCGAGTGAGAGCGCGTGAACATAGTGAACTCCTTATCTCCGATTTTGGAATGAACTGTTCCGTTCCAATAGAGGCCGGCTCGCTTCGACAACGACAACCATTTTCACATCGCGGGCATAAAAGAGCGCCCGTCCCCATCGGGAACGGGCGCTCGCGTCGGCGGCTAGTTGCGTGCGTGATCTTTGAGGGCGGCGTCCCTCGCCTGCTCGGCGGCGGCCAACACACGGTCCCGGTGCACGGCCAATTCTTGGATCATGCGGGCTTCCTCCTCATCCCCTCCGGCGGCAAGCCAACTGGTGACGCTCGCGGCCATGTGCATGTCGGCGTGCGCGCTCTGGTAGACGGCTGACAGATTGGGAGTCTCCACGTTCCTGCCGATCGACTCGCACTCTCGCGTGTTGATCACTAACACGGTGCTGCCGTTCACGTTCTCCACCTGCACGGGCGAGCGCTCGCCCAGCCATGACAGCAACATCTCGTACGTGTCGGCAAGATCCTGAATGATCCGCCTCGCCTTCGCCTGCGCTTCGGTGGTCATCCGATTTCCTCCGCCTTCCCCATGAGTTCCTCGTCGGTCATGTCGCTCAGGTCGGCCCAGAACTCCGGGTCGATGGCCTGGAGGCGGTCGCGCGCCTCTTGGGGCGTGATGCGCTGCTTCTGCATGTCGAGCAGGACAAACAGCTCGTCAAACGAGATGGGCGGCATACTGTCGGGCATCGTGCGATCCTTCCGGGGGATGAGGCTAGGTAAGTGGTTGCACTTACCTAGCCCCGGTGGGTGGGTGGCTTACTTCTCCTCGGCGGGCGGTGCCTGCTCGGCGGGCTCCTCGGCCTTCGCCTCCTCGGGCTTCTCGTCGGGGCGGCGGAGAACTGCCCCGAACGCGGCAACCCACTTCCCGCTGTCGGCCCTGCCCTTGGTGATGCGGGCCACGCTCGCGAGGATCGCGGCGGGGGCGTTGTCGCCGTACTCCTCGGCGGCGGCGGCCAACAGGGCGTGCCACGTAGTTCCGGCGTCGCCTGCCTTCTCGGCCTTCTTGAGCACGGCACGCATAAGCGTGTCCAACTCGCTCCGCTGCTTGTTGGTCAACCCGTCTTGGCTGGTCACGGTCTTGACCATGGTCTTGGTGGCGAGTCGGCGCGCGGTGGCCAAAGGTGCCTCTGACACGCTGATCTCGTACAGCTCTTCACGGGTGGGCTGCCACGTCATGACGGCCGACTCGGACGGCTCGCCCATCGCGGCGCATCCCTGGTTGTGCCGGATCATCGCGTGCAGCCTGGGAAGGGTGGCGTACCAGGCCCGAACGTCCGGCGCGGGCGTGCCCTTGCCCACGTTGGTCGGGTCCCACTCGCCGGGCTCGGTCATCTCCCGGACGGGTCCCGTGTAGAGCCCCTTCTCTCGGCCTTCGAGCTGGGCACCGATGTACTCGCCCCACGTGGGAGCCCACTCGCGGACGTTCTTCGTAGCGAGGTGGTACGGGTTGTTGTCGGTGTGCCCGACCAGGAACGCGCATGCCGTGGCGGCGGCGGCCGTGGCAAGCTCTGCGCGCTCCGACTCGGTCAACTCGGCGGGGACGGCGGGCACGTCAGTCGTTGGCGCGTCGGCGGTCGGCTCGGTCGGCGCGGGCGTGGCCTTCTTCGGGGCGCGGGTGCTGGTCATCGGTGGTGTTCTCCTTCGGGATCACGACGGTTTCGGCGTCGGGTCGGGTGGTGCTGGGCTGGGTGGTGGTGGGCTTGTCCGGGGTGGCGAGCCTGCGGGCTGCCCACCGGATCAGGCGGCGGGTTCTCGGGATGGCTACCAGGATGAGCAGGAGGATTACGACTCCGAGGAGC
The DNA here is from genome assembly GCF_037044575.1 of Nonomuraea sp. LPB2021202275-12-8. Taxonomy (NCBI): domain Bacteria; kingdom Bacillati; phylum Actinomycetota; class Actinomycetes; order Streptosporangiales; family Streptosporangiaceae; genus Nonomuraea; species Nonomuraea sp. LPB2021202275-12-8. Next base: position 77,300 of record NZ_JBAHWD010000032.1, read on the forward strand.
GGCCAGATGATCGGGTCACGCTCGCTTGTGGCGGCTGCCTGCGGGGTCGGGCTGGGGCTGTCCACCGCTACCCGTGGGGTCTCGATCGGGGCCGCCCCCTGGGGCGGCGTCCATGTCGGGAAGGCCATGGGGTTCGTGGTGCTCTGCGCCTGCGGAATGGGCATCAATGGCTGTACCGCCTGCGGCTGCACCTGCGGTTGCGGCGGGGTCGCCGTGACCGTGCTGGTTACCGTCCGGGTCGTGGTCGGCCCTGGTGTCGTGGCGGTGACGGTGGGGCCGGGGCTCACGGTGACGGACGGTGCCGGGGTCAGGGTGACCGGTGGCGGCGTGGCCGTGACGGTGACCGGCGCCGGGGTGGCGGTGACGGTCTGGGTTGCGGTGGTGGTGACCTCTACCGTCTGGGTAATGGTGACCTCCGGCAACGGCGTGGGGTCGTCCGCGTGTGCGGCGGCGGCCACGGTGCCCGCGACCATGAGCAACGCGCCCACAAGGGCGGCTATGGCGGGGGCTCTCTGTCTCGTTCTCATGGGAATATCTTCCCATGACCATGGGAATACTTTCCTATGAACTGGTCACGGTGCCATAACAAGATCAGAGTCGGGAAAGTTACCCATCCGTCCCTGAACCATCACGGTCCGTGGACTGCCCTATCGCTGATGGGCTCGGTTTTCCCGCACGCCGACCTTGTGGGGAAGCCCCGAGGCGCATCTCCCTCATCCCGTATGACTGTTTTCCTATCGCTGTGGGAGTGTCTTCCCATAGGGTTTGGGGATGGCTGAGCAGGAGCGTGCGCGGTGGGCGGTGGCGGTGGAGCGGTCGGTGTCGGCCGGCACGGCTGAGGATCTGGCGCGGTTCGAGGAGCTGGTGGACCGGCTGGGGCGGATCCGCGATGAGGAGCGGGAGGCCTTGGCGGAGTTGGAGCCGCTTGTGGTTCGGCTGCGTGAGAGGTCTGCGGGGGCGCCGCGCGGCTTGGTGGAGCGGGAGGCTCTGGCGGAGCGTGCTGCGGGTCCGTGGCGCGTAACGGTGGATAACGTGCGGAAGTGGTTGCGGCGTATCGAGGCGCAGGGGGCGTCTGGCGCTTCGTCTCACCCCGCTAGTTGATCTTCATTTAGTCAGACGGCCCCCAAAGGCCCCTCTGGCCGCTTTACCCCCCGCCCCGGGCCCGCCTATCCGGCCGCCCGGAGTTTGTGCGCGAGAGGCGGCCCTGGGGCCCGTCTGGGCGGCTTTCCGGCCCGCCGGGTGCGTGGGACCACTTACTGGCCTGCAGGCGGGGCGGCGACGAGAGGCGGGCGCGGCTCCCGTGCGTGGCTTCACTTACCCGACTCCTTACGGGCGGCGAGATTGGGCCACTGCTCTCGGATCAGCTCGGCGTGGCGGTGGGCGCGCTCGGGGTCGACGTCCCGGGTGGTGTTGGTGGCGCGGCGAACGGCGAGCGGGGACAGGTCCTTGGGCCGGGCCTTGGGATCGTTCATGAGGACCTGCATGGCGGCGAGGACGTAGCTCCAGCTGCGTCCGATCGCTTGGGCGCCGGCGATGGCGGCGCGGATGTCGTCTTCGTCCCAGCGGGGCCGTACGGCGTGGGCGAGCTGGATGAGCATCTCCGTCTGGGGGATGATCTCGGGCTTATCGGTCATGGGCGTCAGGGTAGATCAGCCGAGCGGAAGCGCTGTTCCGCGAGGAGTTCTCCGGTGTCCCTTCCGCAACCGCAGTTCACCCGCTTCGTCACCTGTGGGATCGACCTCAACACAGCGCGTCAGCTCGCGCAATTCCGAGCTGGAACATTGCATGGATGCCCCCCCGATTCCTCGCTCTTGCGGATTCAACCTTTACCCCGGTCGCAAACTGGGAATCGTACCGAGTTGGGTGCGCCAACCGCCAGATCCAAGGGCTAAGGGTCCATTGGGAAGGTGGGTGACCGGCATGGAGCCGGTGGCGCGGCGTGCGGGTGCTGCTTTACGGGCGCTGGGGGCTGGGGCGGTAGGCCTGGGCGGCCCGGCGTTGACGTGGTCGACGGTCCCCGAGTTAGGGGTGGCGCTGATCGCCTTGGAGGCACTCATCGTCCTGGTGGTGATGGGGGCCGCGCTGTTCGGCTCAGGTGAGATCAGCGAGCGGGCGTTCCGGCTGCTGCGGTGGGTGGCGAACCGTCCAGAGCCGAAGGCTCCGCCAGGCCGTCGCAGGGCCGCGGAGTGAGCCCGGCTTTCCACATCCCCGGCGGGCGCTCGATCGCGCCTTCCACCTGTAGGTGGTCGGTGGGTGACCCCCATGGATGTTTTTAAAGGGAAAGACCGTAAGGGAGTGGGGGTACGGTCCTGACCGTACCCATTCGGGCGTTTGGCTACGGTCTGGGGCGTACCCATTGTCCGTGGGGACCGTACCCATTATGGGCGGGCGACCATGATCAACTTGGGTTATCCACAGGCCCCACGACGAGCGAAAGGGTACGGCGGCGGCCGTACCCTTTCACCCTCGTTCCGGGAGCCTCACGGACGCCGGCAGGGGCGGCAGCCAGAAGTCCACCGAGCGACCTCGATGCGCGAATACCGGCCGCCCGATCGAGTCGCGGCCCACCTCGACCCGCACCTCCACTCCCCTGCCGGCGAGGCGCTGGCACACGTCCGTCAGGGTGCGGGCGCCCATCCCGGCGCGCAGGCAGATCGTGTCCGACAGAGTCATCGGGATGCCGTCCGGCCACTTATCGCCGCGGTGCCATAGCATCCGGCGTGTCTTGCGATGGCAGCGCTCCGCGATCACGAACAGCACCAACCGCTCCTTGTCGGTGAGGTCATGCGCGACCGGCGAGCCCAACCAGCCCGCCACCTCCCCCACCAAACTTTCCGCCACCCAGCCCCCTCTGCATGGGTCGATCCGTGCGAGGGGCGCCCCAGAAGCCTAGGACGCCCCCGCATGTGCCGCTACAGGCAGCTACGGGAGACGTGGACGTCACAGCCCATTTGCCTGCGCGCCGCCCCGAAGGGGCTGGCGTACATGGACAGGATGTTCACGAACTCCGGCAAGCCGATCGCCGTGGTCACCGCGGCGCTCGACGAGCGGCTCAACGAGAACGGCTACAATGCTCAATTGGTATGGGCAACGCCAGTGGTGTCGCGTATGCGACCTGCGCGAGCAGCGCCCCGTCCGGGACCTGACCCACCTCCAGCTCAACGGCCATCGCATCGTCGATCGCCTTCGCCAGCTCGTCACGTGCCTGGAATACGTGAGTGGGTGCACTTATCCGAAGCATCTGACCTTCGAGCCGGTCCGCGAGCCCCCGCAGCTGCGCCTCGTCCTCGTACGGCAAGGCCGCCTCGAGCGCGATCCGCACATAGGCGGCGAGCGGCCTGGCCGCACCCGACCGCGGCGCCCCCGCCCAGCGCGTTCTCGGCCGCCGTCAGCCCCTCTGGCGTCGGCCTCCCGGGCGTCATGCCGCCTTCGGCATCGTGTCGTTGGTCAGCGGGTTCGGAAGCTGCAGCTTCTTGCGCTTCTCCCCCGCCCTGAAGGCGTTCCACGCCGAGATGATGAGCGCGAGCGCCTCGGTCTCGCTGATGCGGTTCTCCTTGTCGAGCCGGATCCGCAGCCGCCTCACCGGGTGATCCTCCTCCAGCATCACGCCGTCGACCAGCCGCTCCATGAACCAGTCGGCCTGCTCTGCTTCCTTCTGATGCAGCAGCCAGTGGGCGAGCGACACGATCGACCCGGGCGCCGAGATGTGGCGGGCATTGCTGGCCGACCAGGCGGCACTTGCCACGATCCGCTCGTCGTCGTCGACCAGGTCGAGCAGCTCCGTCGTCGTCCACTTGGTGCTGCTCTTGAGGGCGTAGAAGCCGTTCTCCCACAGCATCACCTTGCGGGCGAGCGCGGCCACCTGGTTGCCGTTCGGCACCCCGTTGATCCGGAGATGGTCGGAGACCTGGCGCAGGATGTTGTTGTCCATCGTCTCCTGCGTGCTGACCTCCAGGCCGTACACGACCAGCATCCACATGCTGACGCCGCTCGCGATGATGGCGTTCAGGCGGTGCTGGCCGTCGAGGAGGATGGCATCCAGCACGTCACCGTCGCGGCCGAGGCAGAGGGTGTCGCCGTTGAACGGCCAGTTGTCGGCGTCCATGTCGCGGGAGTAGGCGTCACGGGTGCGCTCGCGCATGTTGCGGTTGTGGGTGTTCAGCTCGAGCAGCCGCTCGGCCACGTCGGGGGTGACGTAGAGGTAGTCGGTCCAGACGTCGGGCAGCGTCGGGTGCTGAAGCCGCCGGTCGGTGACGTGAACGACCTTGGTGGTGGTCATGGAGATCTCCATCGGGTTGTTGATACGGAGGTTGGTGCTGGTCTCGGGGTTCACCGCAGGTTGTTGAGCTGTGCGAACGCGGCGTCGACCTTGGTCTTGTAGGCGGCGAGCTCGTCGCGCTCGGCGACGATGCGGCTCAGATCGGCCTGCTTGTCGATCAGGAGCTGGCACGCGCTGTCGCGCTCGGCGAGCGCCTCGTCGCGTTCCTTCTCGGCCGTGGCCACGCGCTGCTCGGCCTTGCAGGCGCGCTCCAGCGCGTCGTCGCGCTCCTTTGTGAGCCGGGAGGCGCTCTCCGTCCACACCGTGAGCGCCTCCAGCGCGTTGCCCGGGGAGGCCTTCGGCACGTCCTGCGGCGCCGCCGCCTCGAGGGGCCGGTGCGCGGCCGCGGGCTTGGTGACGGTGAGGTCGCCGCTGCTCCACTCCGGGGCGACCCACCAGCGGGGGTGCGGCTTGGCGCGCTGGCTGTCGCACCGCATGTTCAGCGTCTGAGCGAGGTAGCGGGACACGTCTTCGCGCTGGTGGCGGGTCAGCTCGGCGCAGACCGACCGGAAGCTGCCCTCCCACAGCACGCCCTGGCGGCCGTCGCCGTGCCAGGTGAGCGGCCGGTTGCCCTGCTCTTTGGCCTCGTCTCGGGCGAACTCCCAGACGAGCCGGGCATGCTCGGCCACGTCCCACCGGGGAGCGGTCGGTGGCGTGGTGCTGCGCTGCTTTTCGCTGGCGCGGGTGATGGTGGCCGTTTCGCCGATCGTCGGCATAGTCGTGTTGTCCTCCTTGTGGGGCGTGGCCTGAGGCGCTGGGGGCAGGGCGGGGGTAAGCAGGGGGATGATCTCGTCGGCGCGGTCGCGCAAGCGCCGGACCAGGTAGTCGGCTTCTGGGCCCGCCGAGGTCTGAAGGACGCCGCCGCTGACCCAGACGACGACGCCGGCGCGGCGTGCTCGCATCAGCAGCTCGCGGGGCGGCCACCAGGCTTCGCGTGACATGTCGGGGGTTCCTTCGGTGGGGTGGGGTGGGGTGTCGCGGCCGAGTTGCCGCACGGTGGTCAGGGCCTTGTCCAGGGAACTGCCGGCCGTGCCGATCGACACCTTGTGCAACTTGCGGGTGCGAGGGTTCGTGATCTGGATCCGGGAGCCGCAGCGCAGAGTTTCGAGCTCGAGCTGCTGCGCGGCGGCGATGACCTTGTCGATGTCGCTGCGGCTGCTCATACGTCACGCACCCGGGTGTCGGGGGCGCGCTCATCGGCGGCCATGAGGTGTGTGAGTGTGAACAGCGCCGCGAGGCCGGTGAAGATGGCGGGCGCGGCCACGGCGCCGTCTCCCGTGACGGCGTGGTCGACGGTCGTGTACAGCAGGTAGAAGGCGGCGACGGTCCCGGTCATGGCGACCGGACCGAAGTCGCGGACGGCGGCCAGGGGTCCGGGGCGAGGCGTCACGACCGCTCCGCGATCTCGGCGAGTGCTTCGCGGGCGGAGACGCGCGGGCCGAGGCAGCCGCCGGCCACGTACTCGGCGGCCAGGACGAGCTTGTCGTACAGCGCGCGCGGCAGGGTGAGCTCGTCCTCCAGCTCTGCAGCCGGTTCCCCGTCGACCGCGATGACGTGCAGCGCCTCGTGGGTGGCGCAGGGCCAGTCGCCGCAGCCCGCCTTGCACACCTCGGTTGGCCGCTTGGCGCACATGGCGCAGCCGCTCGGCACGATCAGGTAGCTCTCGTGGACGGTGCAGGGCACGAGCCGTTCGGTGGTGATGGGCTGGTGGGCCTGGTCGACCAGCGCGAGCCGGGCCTCGGCACGCTCGGCGCGTACGGTCTCGGCGTACGAGCTGTCCAGGAGGGTGGCGCAGTTGTTGCAGGTGGTGTGCCAGGTGATGCCGTTCTCGTAGTTGGCGACGAGGGCCTTGGCCGTCTCCAGGTCGCGCAGGGCGGCGTCGCGCTGTGCGGCGGTTGTGGTGGCTTCGGCGACCGCCGCCGTGCGCTCTGCGCCGACGGCGAGGAGCTGAGCGCGGAGGGCAGTGTTCTCGAGAGTGATGTACTCGGTCATGGATTCGTGATCTCCTTGAGGTGTTCGTCGGCTCGAAGGCGTATGACCCGCTCGGCGACGCCTTGGCCGAGGTTGCGGACGTAGCCCTGCACGGTGCCCCAGCCGAGGCAGGAGCAGTGGCCCCAGACGTTGCCGCCCTGCACGGGGTGGCGGTCGTTCGTGATCGTGATCTCGTGCTTCTGGTCGCTGTGGTTCCTGCCGAGGGCCTGCATCGCTCGTACGGCGCTGGGTAGGTCGGCGCGGCCGAGGTAGCGCTGGGAGGTGCGCCACGAGCCGCACGAGCATGTCGCCACGATCGAGCCGCCCTGCCCCCCGGCCACAGGGAACGCTCTGACGCTGATCTGGTGAGCGGTCATGCCGTGGCCTCACGCACGAACTGCACGCCGTAGTTCTGGCCCATCTTGCGGATCGTCCAGACGGCGCGAGGGGTTCGGCCTTGGGCGAGGGTGATCGCCTTGACCAGCTCCTGGAAGTGGGTGTCGAACATCGGCCACTTGCGGCCGTCCTCGCCGGTCCAGTACCAGACGCTCCCGTACTTCCCGTCCAAGGTGAAGGTGTCGAGGAACTTCTCGATCAGTCGCGTCTCGGCCACGCCGGCGGGGTAGTGGCAGAGGTTGCCGTGCGAGTCGTACGGCGCTTGGGTGATGGCGGACTTGCCCATCGGTGTCCCTTTCAGGTGAGCGGGTTCGTGGTGGCGTACAGCAGGGCTTGGGCGGCGGCGCTGCACCAGGTGGTGTCGCGAAACGCCTTGCCGGGCTTCATGGCGGGGCTCTGGAGGATCACGGTGTGGTGGCCCCGGTAGCGGCTGAGCGCGACGACGAATCCGGCGTCGGCCAGCCAGCGGAGAATGTCGGGCAGGCGCGAGTCCTGGCAGATTTCGTGCAGTGCGTCGTTGTGCCAGGTCTGGTGCGCGATGCCGAAGAAGCGGATGCTCATCAGCCGCCGCTCGTCCCTCGGCCGCCGAAGCCGCCGCGCTGGATGACTTTCCCGGAGCGGGTGACGATCTGCGCGCTGGCCGGGCGGGTGGTGGTGCCGCCCCGTACGTAGCCGCTTCTCGACGTGGAGGAGCCGTACAGCCAGTAGTGGTAGGCGGCGTGGGAGCCGCCGTCGCAGAGTCGGTCGTCCATTACCTGGTACGAGCCGTCCTCTGCTGGGCTGGCGGCCACGCACACGGCGGAGACCTCCTGAACCGCTTCTTCGTCGTCGGCCGACGCGACGGCGACGGCGATGGCTGCGACCGTGACGAGCAGGGCGATGGGGCCGACGATGCCCAGGTCGATATCGCCGGATGATCGTCTGCGCATGGGTTGTCCTTCCGGGTATGGCTGCGGGAGCCGCACGGGCGTACGGCTCCCGCAGGTGAGGTGGGTTAGCCGTAGATCTCGTCACGCAGGGCACGGATCCGGTCCAGGTCGCCAGCGGGGACGTAGAAGGGGTGATGCTCTTGAGCTGGAGCAGGCGCGTCCGGCTGTGGGTGGACAGCCGACTAGATGAGTGACTGCACTTACCTCAGTTCTTGGGGGTGACGTTCACCTGGCCGCCGTCGCTGACGATGACCTGGATGCGGCCGTCCTTGATGGCCTGCCACATGACCGCGCCCTGCGGGCCGAGGACGTCGACCAGCGCCTTGATGGACTCCATCTCGGTGGCGGCCTTCGTGTTCTTGGCCTTCTGCGCGGTGTTCTCCTCCTGGGCCTGCTGGACCGCAGCCATGGCCTCGCGGACCTTCAGCGGGGGCTGCGGCTGCTGGAGGGTGACCTTGAATCCGCCGAAGAACCCTTCGCCGCCCTGCTCGCGCAGAAACTGGCCGGTGTATTCGGCGACCTTGGTCTCCCACTGCTGCTTGGCCTGCGGGTTGGCGTAGGTCAGGTCGCGCCAGGCGAACTCCTTGCTGGCGGCGTCCAGAGCACGGTCGAGGGGCTGGCCGATGTAGACGCTGAGCATCTTGGCCCAGCCCTCCTCGGTGTCGGCCTTGTACTTCAGCCCGACCTGCTCGTGGAAGCGCTGGAGCGTCTTGCAGTCGGTGGTGAGGCTGAAGGTGGCCACGCCGGAGACGAGCATCTCCAGCGGGTCCTTGGTCAGCATCTTCATGGGGCCGGTCTCGGCGCCGGGCTTGACCTTGACGCCCTCCGGGTCGTTGGGGTCGGCGGCGAACTCGAAGGTGCGCTGCCCGGCGGGGTAGGTGTAGCCCTGGTCGAAGGGGCCGCTGGTGTCCTTGCTGCCGGGCTTGATGCAGTTCTGGAACGTGGTGTCGCTGATGGGCCCGGCGTCGTAGACGATGCCGATCTGGTCGGGCTCGGGGGTGGTGACGGTGCAGCCGGTGGCGAGCGCGGCGGCGAGCAGGCCGGCGGGGACGAGCTTGCGGTTCACGAGATCTCCTTGGGAGGGGTGCTGTTGTCCAGGTAGGTGCGGTGGGCTTGGGCGATGAGGGCTGCGGTGGGGTCGCCGAGGCCCTCGCCCTCGAGGGCGCGGGCGTAGATGTCGGCGAGGTGGGCGTTCGCGATGGCCAGCTGATGCTTGGCGGCGGCCAGGTCGCGGCGGGCTCGGTGTAGCGCCCTGGTGGGCGCCTGCGCGAGCTTGACGATGAGGTAGGCCAGGGCGGACGCGAGCGGCACTGCGAGGATCGCGATCACCGCGATAACCAGCTTCACCGGTCGCCTCCGGTCGCGAGCATGACCAGGAGGGCGATGGCGCAGGGGAAGGCTGCGATGCCGCCGAGGAGGCACAGCAGGTTCCACAGCGGTTCCCAGGGGTTGGGGGTGTCCTGGCCCCGCCCGTGCGGGTGAGGCCAGGAGTGGGGGGCGTGCATTGCGGGGGGATCCTCTCGGGGTTATGCAGCGGTGGCGTCGCGGGCGGCGGCCAGGTCGGCGGCGGCTTGGCTGGCCTCCTGGTCCTGGAGAAGCCGGTTGGCATCGGCGCTGGAGAGCGTGATGCCCTTGTTGCGCAGCGCGGCCTGGAAGACGGGGAAGGTGGGGAAGTGGCGGTGGCCACCGATCTCCCAGTGGAGCTCGCCGCCTCGGGTCTGTCCGGAGGCGCGGAAGCTCTGCAGGCCCTGGTCCCACGCCATGGTGATCTCCATGAGGACCGAGGCGGCGGTGCGGTATTCCATCAGGCGGCCTCCTGCCGGCCGGAGTGGAGGCTGGCCTGGACGGCGGCGCGCAGGCCGGTCCCGGGCCTGAACTTGACGACCACGTGGGCAGGCACCTCGACCGGCGGGCCGCCGAAGGGGTGCGCGGTGGAGGCGGCGCGTTCGTAGGTGTGGAGGCTGAAGTGCCGTTTGAAGGTGATCCGCTCGCCGTCGACGAGGGACTGGGTGATCTGGTCGAGGAAGGCGGTGACGTCGCGGCGGGCGTCCTTGAGGTCGCGGCCACGCCGTGCGGCGTAGGCGGCGATGAACTCCTGCTTGTTCAACTAGCTGTCCTTTCGGTGTTTCGGCTGGTGCTGCCTGCGGGCGATGCCTTGCAGGCGGCGCTTGATGGAGGTGAGGGCGGCGCTCACGTACGTGTGCCAGCGGGCGCGGCGGGAGTCCAGACGGAGTCGCCGAGAGGGGTTGAGGGCTTCTGCTCGCGCCCGTTGATCCACGCCTCGCTGCCCTCGATAGGGGGGAGCTTGCCGCCGAGGGAGTGGGCCAGCTCGCCGAAGGCGTCGCCCACGCCGCGCTCGCGCTGGGCGTCGTCCTCCTCGCGGACGCGCAGGTCCTCCCACTTGCCGATCTCGGGCTGGAGGACCGTGAGCCGCTCCTGCCGTTCGGCGATCTCCTTCTGCAGCCGGGCGCGCTCGTCGAGCGCGGCGCGGCACCGTGCCGCGGCGTCCTGGGCGTTACGGAGGTGCTTGAGGGCGGCGGTGTGGTGCTGGACGTACTGCTGCTCGTTGTAGGCGATGACGGTCTGGCGGGCCTCGGGCGAGGTGAACTGGGGCTCGGGCGCGGAGGTGGTGATGGTCTTGGACATGGTGACTCCTGATAGGGGTCGGGCAGGGTGGAGCCGCCTGGTGCCCGCCGCCGCAGCGCGACGGACACCAGGCGGAGATCAGGGGTGGGTTAGTTGGCCTGGTGGGCTTGGGCGATGTCGGCCAGCAGCCGCTCGTACTTGCTCACGTCGCCGTCCGCTTCCTTGAGCACGTCGAGGATGGTGGAGGCGTCGCTGGCGTTGAGGGCGTTGCTCGTCGTGACGGTGCGGCCGAGGATGGTCGAGCAGTCGCGCAGCCGGTCGTCGCGGTCGGTGATGCCCAGGTCGCCGAAGGAGGCGAACAGCGCCCGCTGTGCTTCGCGGGAGAGCTGCCCGCCGCCATCGCCGCCGGCGTCGGCGGGCTCGTCGACCAGCTCGGCCTCGGCGACGTCGGGCAGGGTGTCGCGGAACAGGCCGAGCTGGTCGAGCGTCGCGGTCTCCAGGCTGGCCACCCCGGAGACGAACTCGGCAAAGCTGACGTGCAGGTCGGCTTCGGTGCCGGTCCAGCGGGTGTGGATCTCGCCGAGGATCTCGGCAGCCTGGCGCTGGTGCTCGAGGCGGGCCTTGGCCGCGCTGTCGAACTCGGCGGCTGTGATCCCCGGCGAGGGATCGGCGGCGACTTCCTTGCGGATGGCGAGGATCTCCTCGCGGGAGGCCGCTGCGGCGACCCGGTCGAGGTAGCCGGGCGCTGCGGCCGGGGCCGCCTCGAGGGCGGCCACCTGCCTGGTGGACATCAGAGCGCGGTGGCGTGCCCCGGCGGCGGCGAGGAACTGGCCGGTGGAGATGTTGCGCTGCTTGAGGTGGACGACGATGTAGTTCTTCTTCTTGCCGTCCTTCATCTTCTCGACCGGCTCGATGACGACGTAGATGGGGACCAGCACGTCGGGCCCGACGTGCTCCTTGATGAAGTCGACGTCGTGGCGGATGTACTCGCTGGCGTAGAAGCCCTTGGATTCCACCAGGAACTCGCCGACGTCGGGGGCGTCGGGCAGGATCACGCCGATGCGGGTGTATCGCTTGCACACGGGGCGCTGGCCTCTGGCGTCGACGGGCGCGGTCTCGTAGAACTTGGGTCCGTACTGGGCCTTGCACAGGCAGGGCTGTCCGCTCTTGTCCTCGAATCCGCCGTCGCAGCGGCGCTGAACACCGCCCTTGGACCAGATCTCGTAGGAGACCGAGAGGGGGTCGCCCTTGGGCAGGATCGCCTCGAGCTGGGACAGGCCGGTGTCGACCTTCCAGCCGGGCAGGCCGACGCCCTGTGGGATGTACCTCTCGACGGGGCGGCCGTACTGCTCGGCGACGGCCTCGATCAGGTTCTTGTCGGTGGAGGTGACGATCCACGTTTCGGAGCGGGCGGGGCGGCCTTTGGAGCCGCTGGTGTCGAAGTACCCGGCGCGGATCTTTCCCAGCGGCCGGGCCATGCGCTGTTCGTCGATCAGGCGGCGCCCCATCAGGCGGCCACCTCCTTCTGCTTCTTGTCCCAGTTGCGCGGCTTACGCCACTTGGGGTTGATCGGCTTGTGCGGCTTGAGGTCGAGCGCGTCCAGCCAGGCCACGGCGGGCAGGAGGCTGACGAAGGCTCTGTAGGCGTTGTGGTCGGCGGGCATGGGGATGAACCCGTATGACCAGGGCCGGAGGTTGAGGATTGCGGCACCCACGAACTCGGGCACCGGGAATTCCTTGTCGAACGGGTCGAGGGCCACCTCGGCGAACCTGTTGGCGGCGAGCTGCAGCGCCATCTGCGGGTAGACCTGGCTGGCCGGTTTGGTCAGCGACGTCTTGATGTCGATGATCCATCGCCCGGCTGGGTGCGGTTCCTCCGGCTGGAGGTGGGCCCACAGGTCGGTGGTGCAGCCGTAGCCGCGTCCCCGGTGGAGAGCGGTGCACTCGACCGCCTCCACGTCCTTGCGCAGGTCCACCTGGTATTCGTCCAGGAACCTGAGGTACTGGCCGAGGAACGGCTTCACCTCGGGGTCGGCCGCGTGGCGGTTCTCGCCGCCGAGGACGTGTGCTTCGGCTGCGGCGTGGACCTTGGAGCCGAGGTCCCTGCGCTTCTCCCAGACGTTCTCGTAGTGACGCTTGGCCTTGCCGATGAACGCCTCGCGGGCCTCGGGGTCGGCGGCGGCCTGGAGCGCCTCATCCAGGTGGTCCATTCCGTACCGGGCCGTGAGGTCCGCAGCGGACGGGGCCAGGGCGTGAATGGCCACCATCTTGTCGAGGACGTTGGTGGCCGACACGTAGAGCTTGCCGGGCTGCGCGGGGTCCTCGTAGAAGCGGCCGTTGGAGGTGGGGCGTGCCCACTTCGGGTCGGTCACAGGTACATCGCGTTTCTGGGGTCGCTGGCCTGGGCATCGATGCGGCGGTTTGCCTCGTCGCGAGCCCAGCGGGTCAGTACGGCCAGCGGCGTGGTGGGCTCGGCGATGCCGCGCGTGTGGCGCACGGTGTCGCTCAGGGCCGCCCTGAGGATGCCGCCAGCGTTGGTGCCGCGATAGATGGCGGCGTGCAGGGCGAATCGGTCGAGGACCACGTCGAGCAGCTCCTGTCCGGTGGCCGGTTCGGAAGCCGGTGCGGTCATGCCGCCTTCTCGGTGGCCGCGTCGGCGAGCGCGAGGTTGAGCAGCTCGATCATCGGAGGCCAGACCGGTTGGTAAGTGGCTGCACTTACTTCGTAGCTGGACTTCAGTACCGTCTTCGCGCCTCCCAGGTCCTGGATCGCGACGGTGCTGATCTGCAGCCAGCCGAAGAGGAGGCGATGGACGTGGACGGTGTACCGGGGGCTTCCGCCGTCCTCGGTGGAGTGCTGGAGGATCGCGCCCGTGTAGCCGTGTGGCGTGGTGTCCACGTGGACGAGTGTGGTGTGGTTCTTTGTCCGCTTGTGGACCGTGCTGATCGTTTTGGTTCTGTGGTCGACCACGGTGGTCATGGTGGTTCCTTCGGGGTCAGGCGGCGGTGTGGGTGGGGGCCGCCGCTTCGATGTACTCGGGCAGTCGCGCCGCTCGGTAGGCGAGCGCCGCGCTGCGGGGGATGAAGTAGCCGCCCCTCTCGGGGTGGCGGTAGTGCGGGATCCGCCTGTCGCGGCACATCTTGCGGACGGCCTGGGCCGTGATGTGCATGATGTCGGCGGCGTCGTCGACCCCGACGACGTCGAGCATGTCCAGCTCAGCCTCGGCCGCGTCGATGCGGGCGGCGAGGTGAGTGTTGACGCGCTGGGCGAGGTTCGCCAGGGCTTGATGATCGAGCTTCGCAAGATCATGATCGTTTACGGGAAAGATCACGAAACCAAGATTACCGGGCCGTTTGCGCGCAAAACAAGGGTAAACGGCCGTTGTTGACAAACGGTAAAGGTCTGAAAACGCCGACTTCCAGGGGAAACACTCCCCAGAACAGGCCGTTCCCATTGCGCAACTCCTGCGCAACGACGAGCATGGGGACACACACACCCCCGCGAGGAGAACTCTTCCCCATGCACGACACTCCATCGCCAGATGATCGCGCCGGCCTGCCGCCCGAGTCCCTGCTGCTCCGCCAGTGGATCGAGCAATCCGGCCTCGCAGGACGGCGCGTCGCCAGCGCCGTCACCGACCTGGCCCAGTACCTGACCACCGAGTACGACTTCAGGCTCCCCGAGTCCACCTTGCGCAACATGCTCGCCGGCAAGCAGCCCGCGCTCGCACCGCCGTGGCGGCTGGCTGCGGTCGGGCTGATATGCGGCGGGGAGCCAGAGGAGCTGGAGACCGCAGGCCGGCCAGACGCCGCCGAGGAATTACGAACGCTGCGCGCCGCGCGCCCCGAGGTCATGGAGATCCAAGGGGCGTCCGGAGCGCCGGACACCGCTCGCCTGCTGGTATCGATCCGGAAGGACATGCCGCCCGCAGAACGCGACCAGGTGCGGAGGACGGCACAGGATTTCATCGAGCTCATGGTCGCCATGACGCCCGAGGAGCGCGACCTGATGATGGCGAACGCCGAGACGTTCGCGGAGCTAATGCGGCGCCATCGCGTGATTGAACCTTGAACGGGCGGTAATTAGGGAACTGCACAAATACGTTTACGCTCAGCTACATAGCTGCGCCTGAGTCGCGAGTCAGGCGGTCCACCGATCGGTGGACCGCCTGTTCCATCTTGTAGCCTGCACCGTATCTCCACATTCCGCATAATCCGTGATCAGAGACAGGCACACAGCCGTAGGATGCAGCGCCGACGCCTAGATCGCCGTATCGGATTACATGTTGTCTCGATCCAATCGGCCTGAGATCCGATCGTTATATCGCCCCGGTAGCCCCCTTATGACCAAAATCGGTCATGACTCTTATTGGTCAGAGGCACTTTGCGCCAGATAGTGGACAGGCCATAACCCAGTCCTTTACAACAGGTTCTCGGCTTCGTTTTGCGGATGTTGCGGGGGTGTGTCCACATGCCGCAGGCGAAGCCCCCTATCTGTTCTGTAAACGTCAGGAGTCCCACCGTGTCCACCACCCGTCGTCTGCGTCTGCCCGCCCTCGCTCTGACCGCCCTGCTGCTGGCCGGCATGACCACCGCGGCGTACGCCGACGATCCCGCGGCCACCAGCACGCCGACGCCCTCCCCCACGCTCACGCTGTCTGACGAGCCGACCACGCCGAGCGCCACAGCGCCCACGGTCACCACCACGAAGGCCGAGTCCGTCCAGACCATCACCAAGCCTGACGGCAGCCAGGTCATCACCAAGACCGTCACCGAGACCAAGTCCACCGTGACCGTCACCACCGTGCCGCCCAAGTCCGAGACCAACAACTCGGTCGGTGGCGGCGTTTAGCACCTCGCTGCCCCTCCCTCCGCTGGAAGACAACGCCTGAAGAGGAACCGCAACGTGACGAGCACGGGTCTCGACGCCGCAGCGACCCAGCTGTACGGCTACCTGGTCGACCACGGCCCCACCTCCATGAAAGACCTGCACGCACAATTCGGATCGGACGTCTCCGACACGCTCGGAACGCTCCGCGAAGCGGGCTACGTCATAGGCGAGCCTCCGGCCGCCCGGGCGCCCCAGCGGGCCTTCGGCCCGCTGCTGCAGGAAGCGCGTGGACGGCTGGAGGCGCTGGAGTACCACGTCGAGGCCCTGCAGGACCGATGGACCGCCAACGCCGCCAACACCGGCGCCCCGTTGGTGGAGCGAATCACCACCCGTGAGGAGCTCCGCAAGGTCTACAACAAGCTGGACAGGCGCACACAGATCGAATGGATGCAGGTGTTCACGGCCCCTTTCGTTCACCTGCCGCCGTTCACTGCACCGCCGGAGGACTACGATCCATCCGTTCTGCCGGTGCGTCGCTTTATCTACGAGCGCGCGATCCTCTCCAGTGCGGGCGGACTGGCCAGCGTGCGCAATGCCGCGGACTGGGGGGCTCAGATCCGCATCGCCGATGAGGTGTCGAACAAGCTGATCATCAGCGACCGGAAGGTGGCCCTCACGCCGGAGGTGCCGCGCGCTACTCTCCCGATGCTGCGGACCACCGCCCCGGCTCTTCTGTCCGGCCTGGTCGCCCAGTTCGAAGCGGACTGGGCGGCCGCGGCTCCTCTCGATGTCGAGACGTCGCAGCTCGCTGCCATGCCTGACGAGTTGTCCAACGAGGATCTGGTCGCGCTGCAGCTGGTGATCGCCGGGGAGAAGCTAGACAACATCGCCCGCTCGATGCGCTGCTCGCGCAGCACGGTGCAGCGGCGGGTTACCAGGATGTGCGAGCTGGCCGGGGTGAAGACGAAGCCCCAGCTCGTGCATTACGCAACGAAGCACTGGTTGAGGTGAGTTGGCATGCTCGACGTTAGATATCTGGGAGTAGACCCGCGCCTGATCCCGGCCGACCTCGGCCCGGTGTCCGCTTTCGTTGAGGGCAACCAGATACGGGGCCTCATCGATGAGCGGCAGATGGATCAGCAGCTCATCGGCATGATTGAGAAGGTCAGCGCCGAAGCGCTGGAGGCGGTACAGGCACTGGTCACTGGCCGCTTCGGTGCTGTTCCGCACATCGGTGAAGTGCGAATCGAGCGCACGCGCGGGATGCTTCTGCAGGCTCGCCTGGTCAAGGCGGAGATCACCGCCGAGGGCGTCACGACCGTACGGGTGCCGGAGCATTCCATCTCGCCGGCCGTCGTCGCCGCGTTCAACGGGCTGGGCACGCACCTGCTGTCCACCATCGTGATCCCTCAGATGATGGTCCCGCGCGTGGCGTGACCTCCTGATCGGCCGGACCCTGCCGCGCGACCGCCGGGGCCTGGCCGATTCTCATGTCAGGCGGCGTGCTGGCCGGCGAGCACCGCGGTGTAGGCGTCGTACTCGCTGGCGGTGAGGAGCTTGCCGCAGCCGCCCACCTGCTCGTCGCACTCGATGTAGGGCTCCCCGGACACCTGGACGAGCGACATCAGGTCGCATGACGGGCACGGAATCCCGTCCTTTTCTGCGCGATGGACCTTCCACGGGACAAGGCCATGCGCGGCCCGGCGCAGTCCGGCGAGGTCCTCGCACATTTGACTGGCCCACGGCCGGTGCGCGCTGTAGTCCAGGTGCCGGGCGAGCCACTCGGACAGCTCGGATACGTCGTCCCACCGGCTCGGGCCGGCCAGCCCGCGCTCCTCTGCGACCTGCCACGCCCATGCCGCCAGCGTTGATGGGATCGACGCCGGGCCCGCCTGGTCCTCGTCGTCGACCGGGTGGACGGCGCCGGGCAGGATCATCGACATGACGTCCAGCCGGAGCGGCGTGCCCCGTTCGCGGCTGCCGGAGACCGGCTCGGCGTGGCCACCACCCGAGGCCGCGGTGTGCATGCCGAGCCAGCGCATGAGCAGCGGCGTGACCGCGACATCGCGGCGCAGCCGACTGATATGCCCCAGGCACAGGATCCCAACGTAGGCGCGAAACGGCCCCTTGTCTGCGCCGCAGCCGTAGACCCCGCAGAGCTGCTCGGTGGTTGTTTCCTGCACTCCCCAGTCCCCCTCCTGAGTTGTGCACGCCGCTGGTAAGCGTACGGGCTCGCCGACTCTCTTTGGGGTGCCGGTAAGAATCGTGTCTCACGCCCCAAACGAGCAGATTCGCCACAGCTCACGGTATGGAGTTGAGCTTGCGAGAAGGGGCACAAGTTGCGGGCCGCCCCGAGCATTCTCAGCCCTGAGTCCAGCGGGCGCCCCAGCGCTCGTGCGCGGACTGGCGCTTCATACCCGCAGCTTGGCCGATCTCGCTCCACGGCCGACGTTCCTCGCACGCAACGCGAACGGCCGCGTCGAGGCGGTCCTGTGCGTCGCGTACGGCCTGGGCCGCCTCCCGGATGGCGACGATGCTCTTGGGTTCGAGGTGGGCCTCCCACTCCGACCAGACCGCGTCCTGAACATCCGCCGGAGCCTCGCCGTACTGGTCGAGGTCCGGCCACCAGACCTTGCAGTCGGTGGTGTTCTCCTCCTCTGCGGTGGCCACGCGCTCCCAGAGCGGGCCCTGCCATCCGCACTCGCAGTGCCCGCGCCAGCCGATCGCGGTTCGGCCGTCGAGCACGTCCTCGCCGTGCCCGACCCGGCCGTCCGGCCCCACGGGCGCGACGATGGCCCCGCCGTTCCTTGACCCGCTTGAGACGCGCCCGTCCGGGAAGACGGTGGCACACCATCCCTCGTGCCTGCCGTCGTCGCTCTGGTAGCTCACAGTCCCCTCCTCCATGATCGTCAGGATTTCCTGACACCTCTATACTGTCAGGAAATCCTGACGATCGCAGGCCAATCGCGAATCGTACACTGTACGTTCCACGCTTGCGGGAAGAGGATGTTCCCACACGTTAACGATCAGTAGAGCAGCGCTCTGCGCGGCGAGGGCGTGACAGTCCTCGCCGTCAAGCTTGGCGTTCTAGGTCGTGAGCTGTGGCGAATCTGCTCGTTTGGGGCGTGAGACACGATTCTTACCGGCACCCCTCTTTGGCGGCGCTGAGCTGCGGTAAGTGCTGGCACTTTGCGAATCGAGCGAATTGAGGGAAACTAGTGAACCGACCGCGAGATCACTGAAGGTAGGCGCATGGCCAAGAGCACTGGCGAGCCGGGGGTGCTGTTCCACGAGCCCAACCCCGAGGAGGCCGGCCTCACCCTTGCCCAGGCGGCGCAAGCCTCCCCCAGGAAGCCCGCGGCCAGGAAGGCGCGCGCCGCCACCTCCGACAAGGCGGTCGGCACCACGCCTCAGGACCGCAAGGTGCGGGCCCGCAAGATCGAGCACGAGGTGCTGTCCGCCGTGATCAGCTTCGACACCCAGTGGCGGCTGTCCCTGTACTGCAAGATCACTGCGTATGGGGTGAAGGACGCCGTGACGAAGGCCGCGATGGGGCGGCTCGGCATCGGCCTCTACCCCCGGCCGCTACGCGCCGACGTAATCAGGGCTGCGGTCAAGGACACGCCCTTCGTCGAAGGCGACACCACGCCGCGCATCAGCGTCCAGATGCGCGACCCCGACCTTATGGAACAGATCAGGCAGGACGTCGCGGGTCTCAACAGCGGCCTCGGCGAGGACGACAGAGAATTCACCATGTCGTCGTGGACGGCGGACGCGCTGGTCGCCTTCTTCAACCACCTGCGCCTGCCCTCGCACGTGTCGGACTGAAGCTGCAAGGGCCGCGGAGCCGACCCGCGGAGGAGCGGGTGAGGTCAGCTCCACGGCCCACGCCGCGGTCGGCTGCCTTCTACGGCTTGGCGCCCCGCCGGTAGGTGTCCCACTCGCGGGCAGCGCCCGCCATACGGCCGGTCCACGAAACGGAGTCCCGGTCGGCGATCTCCTCCCACAACCGGACGCTCGCGGCGGCGAACACGTCCACACCCTCCTCGGGCGCCTCCCGCCAAGCAGGCAGCTCGTAGACCACCCGCTGGGCCTGCTGGGCGGTGTGCCCGCCGGCGATCAGCCGCAGGATCAGGCACGCTGGGTCGATCCAGCCGGCGCCGCGCGTCGGCCACGCCCAATCGATGAGAAGCGCCCAGCCATGGCTGATGAGCACGTTGAGCGGGTTGTAGTCGGTGTGCAAAAGCCGATCACCGGCCAGCCAGCGCACGTCGAGCCGCTCGGCCAGGTACGGCAGCCACCGCTCCTCCGCAGTTTTGATCGGCAGATCGGGGCAGGGGATCCGGCCGAGCGCCCTCATGGTGGAGATGAGCAGGCCAAGGTCCGGCGAGCCTGGCTCATACACGGCGTGCCGGCCGGAGACATACTCGTAGCCG
Source organism: Nonomuraea sp. LPB2021202275-12-8 (assembly GCF_037044575.1). NCBI lineage: Bacteria > Bacillati > Actinomycetota > Actinomycetes > Streptosporangiales > Streptosporangiaceae > Nonomuraea > Nonomuraea sp. LPB2021202275-12-8. The sequence goes on from NZ_JBAHWD010000032.1 coordinate 96,765, forward strand.
AGCAGGTCCCACTCTTCGTCTTCGACCCGCCACAGCACGCGCGGCGCGACGCCGGCCACGTATGGGCCGATCATCCATTCCATGTCCTGCGTCCAGCGGCGCGCGTAGCCGAGGGGCAGCCCCTTGACGAAGACGGTTTCCCGTTCGGTGGTGAGCAGCGCGGCCACCGACGAGTTGAGTCCTTCGGACACGGTCCGCGCCGACCAGATGGGGCCGGTGTGTTTCTCCACCGCCGCCCGGGTCGCTGCCGGGAGGTCTTGCCAGTCGGTGCGCGTCAACGCCACCTAGTTCTCCGTTCTAGCGCGCCGGGGCCGCCCCACGATAGCTCGCGGGACGGCCCACCTGCGCACCTTCTAGTAGGGCTGATCGTCGCTTGACGAGCACGAGCACTTCTGCGGACCTAGGAGCGTCTCCAGGTCCGTGACGATCTCGACCTCGGGCTTAGGCGCAGGCCGTGGGATGAGGTCGATGGCAATGACTGTCATGGGGCATTCACCCCCTCTCGCTCTCGGTGCTGGCAGTAGGCAGCCAGCGGTGACTTCGCCTTGCGGTAGAGCTGCACGAGCGGCATGCAGGTGCCGCACGTGCCCTGCAGGGTGCAGCCAGTGCAGCCGCCCTGCCGCAAGAGAAGAGAGTCCGCGATCTGCCCGAGCCGGGCGAGCCCTGCGGCGCCCTCCTCGACCAGGCGGACGTTCGGCTCCCGGCCGATCTTGCAGATGGACGCGATGCCGTGCGGATCGACGTGGAAGAACGTGTGACCGGCGTTGCAGCCGGTGAAGACCTTCCGCTTGCGCAGATGCTCCACCGACTGCGAGGGCAGCGACTCCGCGCCGCCGTAGATCGTGGGGCTCATGTTCACGAAGGTCACGTACGGGATGCCCCACGCGTTCGCCATGGCCTCCATCTGCGCGACCTCGCCGGCGCTGTGGTTGGTGACGATCAGCGAGAACTTGAGCGGCAGCCCGGCCTCGACAGCGGCACTCACGCCCTTGTGGAACTTCCGGAACGAGCCCGGTCGGCGGGTGAGTCCGTCGTAGCTGGCCTCGGTTGCGCCGTACACGCTGATGGTGATCTCGTGCGGCCGGTGCGCGGTGAGCAGGTCAAGGATCTTCGGCTCGTGCAGCTTGGACCCGTTGGACAGGATGCTGATCATCATGCCCAGGTCGAAGCCGAGGCTGTACGTCTCACGGAACAGCTTGTCGATCGTGGGCTCGCCGCCAGTGAGTTGCAGCCATAGCACGCCGACGTCGCGCAGGATGTGGAGCATCTTCTTCCGGTCGGGCCAGTCGAGGCCCTCGAACTTTTTCAGCCCGAGGTAGCAGTGCTCGCAGTCGTAGTTGCAGCCCAGGTTCAGCTCGTAGGTGGCGCGCACGTACTCGTAGCCGGTGACGGGCCGTACCAGCACCTTCTCCCGGAAGGGGCGCAGAGTGACGTCGTCCCACAGGCTGGCTGCGGCGTCGGCCAGCCAGACGGGCGGCTCGTCAGCGTGGGCGAGTTCGTCGTACTTGGCGCGCGAGAGCCGCAGGCCGCCCTGACGGCCTGGGCTGAGCACCAGGTGATCGCCTTCGAGGTACGGGCTCACGATGAGGTCGTGCATGGTGATCCTCCTCAGGAAGGGGAGATGGTGGCCGTGAGGCGGCGGCGGGGGTGCCGCCTCACGGCCACGGGCACCCGGCCGGGGCTATGCCGGGGGCGGGGGAAGGTCGTCATCGGGCGCGGGGGCGTCCGTCTGCGGTTCGGGGTCCGGCAGCTTCCGGGCGGCCGGCCGGGTGGGGATGCGGAGGCGGCCGTTGAGGGTCATCAACATGACGTAGTCGCTCATGACTTGCCCCCGCGCTCGCTGGTGGGGTGAACCGGTCGCCGCCCTGCTACTCCCGCCAAGGCTGTGACAGGGCGGCGACCGGAGTTTCGCCGCAGCCCACGGACGCTGTGTGGGGTCGCCGTGGGCTGCGCGTCGGAGGGCGTGGTCATCAGATCCACGCAGGTAGCTGAAGCTCGGCCTGCTTCTCAATGATCAGCTGCCACAGCTCGGCTGAATCGAAGGCAGTCACACAGACGCCGTGCCCGACGCCGTCGTCTTGGTAGAAGGCGTAGAACTGGCGGCTGCGGCAGCCCCATACGCCTGCCCAGCGACCGCTTGTCTTCTGGTAGACGCTCGCGGCAAACGCGCTGGCTGCGGCATCGGCATCGGCTATCTCATGGAGAAACTGCTCCAAGCTCCCGCGGCGAGGCACGCCAAGCACGGGGAGCTTCTTAGCCACGTCGGGGCTCATGCCTCGGCCACCCTGATGCGGGGGTCGGAGAGTTCCCAGGGGTTGAATGGCGCTATCACGGGGATGGGGGACGGCTGCTGCGCTGGCAGCTTCGGCTCCTGTGTGGCGATGCGGGCGGCCATGTCCAGGCGCCGCAACACCTCACCGCTGGGGAGCAGCCCCACATCGACGATGAGTCGTTCCTCCACGTGGCCGGCGTAGAAGCCGACGACGCTGCGCCGGTACCGGGAGTACATCAGCAACCAGAGGTCGACCTGCGGTTGCACCTCCGCGACAAGGGCTCGCCCCTCACGATCGGCTCTCTCATCCTCTTCCGTGATCACGATCTCTCCAGGAGTTGACTAGACCGAACGTTCCGCTGGCGGCTGTGCACCCGTCTCATCGGGCAGCCGCTCGGCCATCCACATGAGGAAGTGCGGCGCTTCCTCGGGAGCCGGGCCCTCTTGCGGGGGCATGAAGTCGATGGTGCGCACGACTCCCGGCGGCTTGATCTCGAACGGCCCGGCCATGGCCGTGATCTCTTCCTCGGTGCGGAGGTGGATCTCGACGCCGTTCAACCGTTCGTAGACCTCTTTGCCACGTTCTGCCATCTCGGGCGGCAGGCCGGTTCTGGTCACGTGGGTGGCGAAGATCAGGCTGCCGGGTACGAGATGCTCATACAGAGCGGAGACGAGGGTGGCGGCCTGCCGGTCGGTCATGAAGTGCAGCACCGCGCCCAGAACGCAGACGATCTTCTGCTTGACGCCCAGGTGGAGGTCGAGCAGGTGCAGCACCTTCGCCGGCTGCCGGAGGTCTTCCCATTCCACGTGGACGTCAGGGTTCCTGCCAACGAGTGCGCGGCCGTACAAGATGGCCAGTTCGTCGGAGTCCACCAGCAGCCACCGCAGGCCGGGCTGGACTCCGGAAGCGACGGCGTAGAGGTCGGGCAGCCCCCAGCTGTCCGACCGCTGAATTGGGATACCGCCACCCAGGTCCGCGAACAGCGTGTGCCCCTGCTCGGCGGCGTACCGCACTGCCCGTCCGAGCGCGAGGGCGTTCTCACGGGTGACTTGATCCACTACGCCGCCGAGCGCTTTGTTCAGCTCCTCCCCGGCGGCGCGGGCAGCGGGAAGGGCGTCCTTCGAGCCGCGCAACGCGGCGTAAGTGGCCGCCGGGGTCGTTGCAGATGAATTAAAGGTGCTTCCAGGGCCGCTGGGGCGCTTGCTGGCGGCGGAAAGCCGGTCAGCGGATGGGGGGTCGGGAATGCTCATCAGAATCGTGGGCCTCGTGTCGTCGTTAGCGACGTGACGGGCGCATGGCCGAGCTGGCGGACAGCCCGGGGGGTGGTGGAACCGCTATCACCCCGCAGCAGCATGGCCGCCAGCGCATGAGCGGCACCGGCAGGATCAGTCACCCTGTGCCATCCCCATCCGTTGCCGGGAACGGGGAACCACCGAATCCATTCAGGCCCACAGGTAACGCTCAGCCCCTGGAGGCTCAGGGTGCTATAGCAACCGCCGCGCAGCTCCCGCACGTCCTCATCGCGTGTGCTGACACCACGCGTGGCCAGCGCAACTCGTAGGTGACTCATCGCCACAGTCGGTGTCATGCGCCGACTGTAAGTCGCTCTAAGTGAAGCAAGGGACACAGATGTGTCCCTTACTTTCGGTCACACCATTAGGCCGATTTGATCGGCAAGGTGATCTGCTGGGACGCGTAGATAGGACGGGCCCGAGTTCACCAGCTCGTACGCCATCCGCTTGGCATAGCCGTTGTACTTGATCGTCTCCGGCGCGGTCTGCTGGGCAAGTTGCAGTGCGCCCAGCATCGCGTCGAAGTCCCGTTGGAGCTGGTACGCGCGAGCCACTTCGATCAAGTGACGGCCACGCCGGGGCTGCGACGGGATGGGGATGCTTTCCGCGCTGGCGGCCTGCCGCGCCGACTCGCCGCCTTGGTGGAGTTCGACGGCGACCGTCACCGCATGGGCCTTCATGATCACGCGCGAGAACGAGGTCCACGGCTGGTAGTAATCCTTCGGCAGCCCTTCTGCGACGTGCTGGGCCTCGCTCCAGTGACGCCATGCCTCGCCGGCGTCGCCGAGGCGAGCCGCAGTGTATGAGAGTTCAAAGCTGAGCGCTCCCCACATGGCGCGCAGTTCAACGGTGGGGTCGTCGTCGAGGTGTGGCTGGATGGCGAACATGCCCTGCTCGTTGATGTCCCGGGCCGCGTCGTAGTCGCCGGTGTCGCGGTGAGCCTGAGCGAGGAACCACACGGCGCACGCGATCGCCAGCGGGTCTTCCGACTCCTGGGCGGCAAGGAGTGCGCGGTCGGCCACACGCCACAGCAGGTCTTGGGCAGGCTGGTAGGCCACGAACATCTGCGTTAAGCCGTAGACCTCCGCCAGGAGTGCCTGGGCACGCCGCCGATCGGCGCCGTGGTACATGGCGGCGGCGAGCTGCGTATCGCGCAGCAGGTCAGGCAGGAGTCTGCCGAGCGCGGTCCGGTGATCTGGCGAGGTGTGGCGAGTCCGCCAGGCCGCGTCGAGACGGGCGCGGATCACATTCAAGGGCTGGACTGTGCCGCTGGGGAGCAGGAGAGGCGAAACGTTGATCGCCGTCCTCACCTCTGCCAGCGCTGGGTGGCCGGGGCCGGCGAACATTCGGACGGGCATGGACTGGACGCCGGTGAGGTCGGCCAGATTCCGGATGTGGAGGACGTCGGCGATCCGGAGCAGGACCGACAGGGAGTCGGCGGGCCGCCGGTCGTTCTCCGCTTGCTTCAGCCAGGAGGTCGATCGGCCGATCAGGCCTGCCAGCGTTTCCTGGCTCATGCCCCGGCGTTCGCGCCAGTAGCGAATTCGCTGCCCGATGGTTAATACCACCGAGGCGGGATCGTTGGTACCGTTGTCCATAAGCCCCAAACCTCCTGATGCCTCGACACCATCAGGCTACGGTCTGGGGCTCATTTCATGCGAGGGGTTCTCGGCGCAGGATCCGCGACTCCGCGCGTCCCAAACCCTTTGTTTCAAGCCTTTTCCGCGTTCTGTCTCTAGGATGGTCACGCGCGCCGCCCCCGGCGCGCACGACACCACAGGAGAGACGATGACGAGATCCGACACAGGCGGGTGGTCGGCATGACCATCGGCGACCCAGCCGCCCTCATTCCTCCACCCCCAGTCGGGGACGAGTTGCCCAAGTGGATGCAGCCCCGGGTGCCCGACGACTACAAGCCATTCGCCCTACCGGCCCGGCTGTGCTGCATCATGCAAAAGGGCGGCTCGGGCAAGAGCACGACTGCCGGATGCCTTGCCTGCGAACTTGCTCTCATGGGATTTCGTGTTCGGCTGTGGGATGTGGATGCGCAGCGTGGCGGCGTCTCGCACTGGTTCCCACCGCAGCACAACTACGGGCCTGGGGAGCCGCCGAACCTGCTCCACCTCTTCCGCGGCGAAGCCACTCCCGATGAGGTGACGTACGCGACGCGGGTGCCCAACCTGTACATCGTTCCGTCCTACACCAGCCTGAAGCAGGTGGAACTTGGCCCCCCGCCGGGCGTTGAGAACGTGATCAACGAGGGGATCGAGAACACCACCGAGCATGAGATCGACTTCGAGATCATGGACTGCGGGCCGTCCCTTGGCCAGCTCTCCATCGCCGCCACAGTGGCCGCGCCGGATGTCATCATTCCGTTCAAGGCGTCCGGCTTCGACCTGGACTCCCTGCAGGAGTTGAACCGCACACTGGGGCTCGTGAAGAAGCGACTGCGGCCCGATATGCGAGTGGTCGCCGTTCTCCTGTCCGAAGTCCTCAAGTCCAATCTGGCCGTCGACGTGTTCG